>WRDG01000088.1 GCA_009783525.1 Defluviitaleaceae bacterium
AAAAGGAAGAGTTTGTTCCTATTGATCCGAATGAAGCTAAAATATATGTATGCGGTGAAACTGTATACAACTATATGCATTTGGGACATGCACGTGTCCATGTCGTTTTCGACGCCATACAACGATTTATGATTTATAAAGGTTACAAAGTCACGCTTGTCAGAAATTTTACCGACATCGACGATAAAATAATCGCCAAAGCAATTGAAGAACAGTCCGATGCCAAAACAGTAGCAGAAAAATATATAGAAGCTTCGTTAGAAGAATCCGCGGCTCTGGGAACAATACCGGCGGCTTTTTATCCGAGAGTAACAAGCGAAATAGATAATATTATTGAAATGATAAAAATATTGATTGACAAAGGTCATGCGTATTATAAAAACGGACATGTTTTTTTTGAAACAAAAACCTTTAAAGAATACGGTAAACTGTCGCGGAAAAATCCGGACGAACTTGAAGCGGGAGCAAGAATTGAAATTAACGACGAAAAACGTTCGCCGATGGATTTTGTGTTGTGGAAACCTAACAAACACAGAGAACCATATTGGGACAGCCCGTGGGGGACAGGACGACCGGGTTGGCATATCGAGTGTTCCGCAATGGTAAAAAAATATTTGGGAGAAACAATAGATATTCACGGCGGAGGGGACGACATAATTTTTCCTCACCACGAAAATGAAATCGCGCAAAGCGAAGCAGCTAACGGTAAGCCGCTCGCACGCTATTGGATCCATAATGGTCCGATAACAAGCGGACACAAAAAAATGTCGAAATCATTAAATAATTTTACATTGCTGCGTGATGCCGCTAAATTATACCCCTATCAAACAATAAGGTTTTTACTGCTTAACGCGCATTACCGCATGCCGCTTGAGTACAGCGGCTTGTTACTCGAATCTGCGGACAACGGATTTAAACGAATAAAAAATTGTTATGATTCATTAACATATATTTTACAATATATTAAAACAGACAAATTAAGCGGTATCGAAAAACAATGGCTTGCAGAAGCGGACGAGTACAAAGAAGCTTTTGAAAAAAATATGGAAGATGATTTTAATACAGCCGACGCAATATCATCTATTTTCGATTTGGTAAAATTTATCAACACCCGGATCGATGTAAACAAACCGGAAGAAATTTCGCGGCAATTCGTAAAAACATGTCTTGATGAGCTTTTGCTGCTAACAAGCTTGTTGGGATTAACTTTTAATGATCAAAGCGTGGCATTTGATGACAAAGAATTAATTGAAAATATGATTAAAAGTCGTCAAGCAGCAAGAGCAGAAAAAAATTGGAACGAAGCTGATAAAATCAGAAATGAATTACTAAAAATGAACATTATTATTGAAGATACAGCCGGCGGTATCAAATGGAAAAAGATATAGGAGCAAAAGCGTTAGCATTTCTAGGAGATGCGGTTTTTACTTTAAAAGTCCGCGTGTTGCTGCTAAGCGATAATGAACGTCCGCCGGACGAGTTAAGTCGTCGTGCAAAAAAATATGTAACCGCATCGGCGCAGGCTTCGTTTTATCACAAAATATTTCCTCTGTTGAATGAAGAAGAGCAAGGTTTGTTAAAACGCGGAAGAAATTCCAGCGGTTTATCAAAAACAAAAAATGCTAATACGTCGGATTACAGGCATGCGACGGGTCTTGAAACGTTATTCGGTTATTTGTTTTTATCGGGAAACGAAACGCGGTTAAATGAAATATTCAATATGTGTATAAAAGAGTAGGCGGGTTGTTAATTTGTCAGAAGATAATTATCCCAATTTGCAGCTTGAAGGCAGAAAAGCTGTATTAGAAGCATTAAAGCATAATCAGCCGATCGACCGTATATTAATACGGAAAGAAAAAGACGGACGTGTAGAAGGCACGTTAAACATTATTGCGGCAAAAGCAAGAGAGGCCCGCGTTGTAGTGCAAGAAACGGACAAATCAAAACTTGATACGATTGCGCAGTCAGGAAATCATCAAGGAGTAATCGCAATATGCCCTATAAAACAATATTCGGAAGTGGACGATATATTGGCGGCTGCCGCAGCAAAAGGCGAGCCGCCATTTATTGTGGTGCTTGACGGTATTACCGATCCGCACAATTTGGGAGCGATAATACGAACAGCGGAAGCGGGTGGCGTTCACGGAATAATAATTCCCAAAAGGCGCGCGGCAGGTTTGACGGGTATTGTTGCGAAAACATCATCGGGCGCAATTTCTTTTATGCCCGTTGCACGCGTACCAAATTTGGCCCGCGTTCTTGATGATTTAAAAAAAGCAGGGCTTTGGATAATTTGCGCGGACATGGACGGCGACAGTTTATACAACACGGACTTCAACGGCCCCGTTGCATTGGTTATTGGCGCAGAAGGTTCGGGTGTGAGCCGTTTAATAAGTGAAATTTCAGATTATCAGGTGAAGATACCAATGTTGGGACGAATAGAAGCGTTAAACGCTTCTGTTGCTGCCGGGATTTTAATCTACGAAGTTGTTCGCGTAAGGATATGATAGACGGTTCGGCCGTTAACGATTTATTGTTTCGCGTGCGCGACGGCGACACAATTGCGCAGGACGAGTTGATTCAATCGTTTAAGCCTCTGGTGAAGCAAAAAGCCTCGCTTTATTTTTTGATAGGCGGCGACCGTGACGATTTGATCCAAGAGGGAATGATCGGACTGTATAAAGCGATACGTGATTATGATCCGGAAAAAAATTCCGGATTTTTTTCGTTTGCGTCCATGTGCATTAACCGGAGGATTTTGTCAGCGGTAAAAGCTACTACCAGGCAAAAACATTTGCCGTTGAATTTTTCTGTCGACTTGTATGCTGCAAACTGCGAAAATTTGTTTGAAATAGCGGAGTATGAAAAAAACCCTGAGACATTGTACATCGGCCGTGAAACTAAAAATTTTTTGGAAAATTCAATAAACACGTTGTTGAGCAAAACGGAGCGATCGGTGCTGGCCATGTATTTGAACGGGTGTAATTATAATGAAATTGCAGCCGGAATAAATAAAAACGAAAAATCTGTCGACAATGCAATGCAACGGGTAAGAAAAAAAATAAAAAAAATAATTGCGAGCAATAATTAAGTTAATCAACAGTTGACATAAAAAAAAATAATTGTTATGATGTCCGCGAAAAAAATTTGCGGACGTCTTTTTTTTTGCCTTAAAAAAATATCAGAAAGGATACATAAACATGCGGACAAAAATTACACTCGCGTGTGTAGACTGCAAACAACGCAACTACAATGTCACCAAAGAAAAGAAAAACCATCCGGACCGATTGGAGACAAAAAAGTTTTGCCGTTTTTGTAATAAACATACACAGCATCGCGAAACAAAATAATTGAACATCCAATTGCATTGGGGAGGCCAACATGAGCGAAGATAATTTCGATTCATCAAACGAAATAAGCAAAGATGTAAAAAAAGAAGCAAAAAAAGGTGCAAAAGATTCAAAAAAGAAGAACATAGTAAAAGAAAAATTTCAAGAATACTATGCCGAATTTAGAAAAATAGTTTGGCCTTCCAAGCCTGATTTGCTCAAGCAAACCGTTACTGTAATTATAATTTCGTTGCTGTTCGGAGCGTATATAGCATTGCTTGACGGCGCTCTAAGGGTTGTTTTCAATTTATTTTACGATTTAGTCAGCTAAAACAGGCAAATTTAGGTTTATCGGGAGAGAATTATGGCGGATGATACCAAATGGTATGTTGTACATACCTATTCGGGCTACGAAAATAAAGTAAAAGCGAATATCGAAAAGATAATCGAAAACAGAAATATGCACAATGTTATCGAACAGGTTGCCGTCCCCGTCCAAGAAGGCATCGAAATAAAAAACGGCCGAAAAAAGAATGTGGAACGGAAGCTTTACCCCGGTTATGTTTTGTTAAAAATGATTATGAACGACGAAACATGGTATGTTGTCCGCAATACGCGCGGTGTTACGAGTTTTGTTGGACCGGGGAGTAAACCTGTGCCGCTTACCGAAGAAGAAGTAGCACAAATGGGCGTCGAGCTTCCTATTGTCGATTTCGAACTTGAAATAGATGAGATTGTTCGAGTCATAACCGGTCCGTTCGAAGGCGCGATAGGAAATGTAAAAGAAATTAATTCGAGCAAAAAGACGGTAAAGATACAGCTGTCCATATTCGGACGCGAAACGCATGTCGAGTTGGACTATAATATGCTGCAAAAGATTTAGTTTTAAATGTGGGAGGGTTTCCCGTTTGCACCACAATCCATAATAAACCGGAGGTTTTTTAATGGCAAAGAAAGTGACGGCTGTAGTTAAGCTGCAGATCAACGCGGGAAAAGCGACTCCCGCTCCGCCTGTAGGACCTGCTTTGGGTCAGCACGGCGTTAATATTTTAGGTTTTTGCAAAGAATTCAACGAACGGACACAATCACAGGCCGGCTTGATAATTCCGGTGGTCATTACCATTTATCAAGACAAGAGTTTTACGTTTTTAACAAAAACACCGCCTGCCGCAGTATTAATCAAAAAAGCATGCAACATCGAATCGGGTTCGGCTGTGCCCAATAAAACAAAAGTCGCGACAATCAGCACAGAAGAAATAAAAAAGATTGCCGAACATAAAATGCCCGACCTTAACGCCGGGTCGATTGAGGCCGCCATCAGCATGATATCAGGTACAGCCCGAAGCATGGGCATCATTGTCAAAGATTAACAGGGGGCGGATAAAATGAAATTCGGGAAAAAATATGTCGAAAAGGCAAAGCTTGTAGATAAAGCAACCGTCTACGATACTACAGAAGCCATAGAATTGGTTCAAAAAACATCTTACGCTAATTTTGACGAAACTGTAGAGGCGCATGTTCGGTTAGGCGTCGATTCCCGCCATGCCGAACAGCAGGTTAGGGGCGCTGTCGTTTTGCCGCACGGAACGGGTAAAAAAATGCGCGTGTTGGTATTTGCAAAAGGAGACAAAGCGAATGACGCCGAAGCTGCCGGAGCCGATTATGTCGGCGCGGAAGATATGGTGGCGAAAATACAAAACGAAAACTGGTTTGAATTTGACGCGGTTGTCGCAACACCCGACATGATGGGAATAGTAGGAAGACTCGGCCGCATATTGGGCCCAAAAGGTCTTATGCCAAACCCCAAAGCGGGTTCGGTTACGGCAGATGTGGCCAAAGCGGTAGTGGAAATTAAAGCGGGCAAAATAGAATACCGGCTTGACAGAGGAAACATAATCCATGTACCGTTAGGCAAGGTATCTTTTGGCACCGACAAGCTCGCCGAAAATTTTCAAACACTTATGAGCGCAATCATAAAAGCGAAGCCTACCGCAGCAAAAGGCACATATTTAAAAAGCATTGTTTTGGCTTGCACGATGGGGCCGGGTATTAAAGTAAACACGCTTAAAGTAGCGGAATAATATAATTGCAATTATTGGGGCTATCTTGCTGACAAAGCAAGACAGCCCCAATTTTTTAAGGAAGATTACTATGTATGATGTAATAATTATAGGAGCGGGGATAATCGGCTGTGCGGCCGCCCGCGAGCTTTGCAAATATAAATTAAATATTTTGGTTATAGAAAGCGAACACGACGTTTCGTGCGGCGCGTCAAAGGCGAACAGCGGAATTATTCATGCGGGATACGATTGTAAGCCGGGAACGCTCAAAGCTAAGCTGAACGTGCGCGGAGTAAAAATGTACGAACAGCTTGTATGTGAGCTGGATATTCCTTACCGCAACAACGGTTCATTGGTTTTATGCGCAAACGAGTTTGACATACCTAAACTGCGGCTTCTTTACGAAAACGGAATTAAAAACGGAGTGCCTGAATTATCTTTGTTATCCGCAAACGAAATAATTAATTTCGAACCGAATGTAAACCCGAACATACACGCCGCATTGTACGCGAAAACAGCGGGGATCATTTCGCCGTACGAAAGTGTGATAGCTTTTGCGGAAAACGCTGCGGTAAACGGAGTTGAATTTATTTTCAACGAAACCGTTACGGATATAAAACGGAACAAAAAAAACATTTTTACAATAAAAACAACTAAAAAAAACTATGAAGCAAAATCGATTATTAATGCCGCCGGAATTTTTTCGGACAGCGTTAATAATTTTTTTTGCAAAAAAAAGGAAAATATTTTACCGCAGCGCGGACAGTATTATCTTCTCGACAATACGCAAAGAGATTTTGTAAGCCGCACAATTTTTCAATTGCCCACGGAGCTGGGAAAAGGCGTCCTTATTACGCCAACAGTCGACAACAATATCTTGATCGGCCCGAATGCAGAAGCTGTTTTAAATAAAGAAGACAAGCAAACGACCCCGCAAGGGCTTGATGAAATTCTTTTTTCGGCGTTGAACGCCGTAAACGAGCTGCCGATGTATGATAAAATTACGGCTTTTGCCGGAATAAGAGCGAAGCATCATTCAAAAGATTTTGTCATAGACGAAACCGAAAAATGTTTTGTCAACGCATTGGGCATCGATTCGCCAGGACTGTCGGCGGCGCCTGCGATTGCGGAGATGTGCGCCGGGTTTATTTTAAACCGCTTGCAGCCTGAAACAAACACTGCATATAAAAAATTCAAAACCGGAATCAAACGTTTCCGTTCGCTTGCAGCGGACGAGCAAAACAGATTGATAAAGCAAAATCCGGCATACGGCCACGTTGTGTGCCGATGCGAAACCGTAACGGAGGCGGAGGTTGTGGAAGCGATACACCGGCCGATAAAAGCGGTTTCGCTCGACGCTGTCAAACGCCGGACCCGCGCGCAGATGGGACGATGCCAGGGAGGATTTTGCACCGTAAAACTGATTGAAATATTGAGCCGGGAATTGGGCTTGAAAGAAACCGACGTAGTAAAAAACGGAATCGATTCCAACATATATATGTATATCAACAAATTTCCTGACGGGGCTGATTGATTGGATCTGGCTATAATCGGCGGAGGGCCGGCGGGACTGTCCGCGGCAATCCGGGCAAAAGAGGCCGGCGTTGGCGACGTAACAATTTTTGAGCGCGGTTCCGCTTTGGGTGGGATTTTAAATCAATGCATACACCACGGCTTCGGGCTTCATATCTTCGGCGAAGAATTGACGGGACCGGAATATGCGCGCCGGCTTATCGAACGCGCAAGAGAGCTCGGCGTATCGTTTTCGCTTGACACGATGGTGACGGGACTGAGTTCCGATAGAACAGTCACCGCCGTCAGCAGGCGCGGCGTGTTGCGTGAAAAGGCGGGAGCCGTAATTTTGGCGATGGGCTGCCGCGAACGTTCGCGGGGCGCCGTGGGCATACCGGGCGGCCGGTGCGTGGGCATTTATACCGCCGGTGCGGCTCAGGCGTTTGTCAATTTAAAAGGGTACATGCCGGGCAATCGTTTCGTCATACTTGGTTCGGGTGACATCGGCCTTATTATGGCGCGGCGCGTTACTCAAGAAGGCGGCAGGGTAGCCGGTGTTTACGAAATAATGAATTATTCCGGCGGATTAAAACGCAATATTTCGCAGTGTCTGCATGATTACGATATACCGCTGTACTTGTCGCATACAGTCACGCGCATCAGCGGTCAAAGCCGGTTGAACGGGGTATGGGTCGCTGGTGTTGACGAAAATAAAAAACCCGATAATTTAACCGAAAAATTTGTCGACTGCGATTGCCTGCTTCTTTCGGTAGGTTTGCTGCCCGAAAACGAGCTTGCTAAACAAGCGGGTGTTTTGCTTTCGCCCGTAACGGGTGGCGCTGTCGTGGACAATAGACTCGAAACGAATGTAACCGGTATATTTTCATGCGGAAACGCGCTTCATGTGCATGACTTGGCAGACAACGTAACGGAAGAAGCATACGAAGCCGGCAAAAACGCGGCGGAATTTATAAACGGCAAATTATATGCCGGTAAAAAAGTTAATGTATTTGCCGGCAGGGGAACCAGATATGTTTCGCCTTCTGCGGTTGTTCTGCACGATGAAAAAGAAAATAAATTCAATTTATTTTTTAGAAGCGACAACGTTTACAATCCCGCGAAAATAACAATCAAAATAGGCTGCCAAAAAAAAGAAATAATTAAGAGGATCGTAACTCCGGGCGAAATGGAAAGCGTTACAATAGAGTCGGACATTAACATAGACGAAATTACTGTAGAAATAACAAAAAATGAAAATTTGCGGTAAACAGTTAAATAAAGAACAGACATTGTTCAACGAAAGGCGCGAACGGTAAAGGTATGATCTGCATCGGCTGTCCGATGGGCTGCGAGCTTGAAATATATATAACGGGCGACAAAATAAAAGTGTCCGGACAATTGTGCGGCAAGGGAAGGGAGCACGGTGTTGCTGAAACTTTAAACCCTGTACGCAACATTGCGACCACCGTGCGGGCGGGCGGCAGGATTTTGTCGGTAAAGTCGTCGCGGCCTGTTCCTAAACATA
>WRDG01000089.1 GCA_009783525.1 Defluviitaleaceae bacterium
AAGGTGTTTCTGTGCAAGGAAGAAACACCGAAGGTGTTTCTGTGCAAGGAAGAAACACCGAAGGTGTTTCTGTGCAAGGAAGAAACACCGAAGGTGTTTCTGTGCAATGAAGAAACACCGAAGGTGTTTCTGTGCAATGAAGAAACACCGAAGGTGTTTCTGTGTATTGAAAGGCGAAAAAAAATGCTGTGGGAAAAAGCAAAAAATCTGATCATTATTTTTTTTCTTATGCTTAACGCCGTGCTCGCGGCGCTTAACTATACGCAGAGCAGCCGGCATGTTCTTACCGCGGAGCGTCGCACCGCCGTTATTTCCATGCTCAACCAAAACAAAATCAGCATATACATAGAGATTTTACGCGACTACAAGCCGAGACGGATCCTTTCCGTATACGGCTACGAATATGATATGGAAAAAAAATTGGCGATGCTGTTCCCGGAGAACGCGGACATCACACGCCTCGAATATGACGGACGCGAAGAGTATGTCTGCGGCGACATCGTCATGACTTTTTCGAACGGCTACATAGCTTACGACAATCCGTCGGGTCTTTATCCCGGCGTCACGCTTACCGCCGAAGCGGGCGTCCTGAGCCGGAGCGCCGCGATTGCGGCTTGCGAGGCTTTTATGTCCGAGCATTTTCCGGATTTCGTTTACGACGTGAGCATATTGCCGTCGGACAGCGGATGGAGAATTTTTTACAGGCAGGTTTACCAGCGGAACATCATCCATACCAATTTCGTCGAAATAGTCATAACACCAAACGGCATCGAGCAGCTCGACATTCAATACGGAAAGCCCGCAGGCTTCGTGGGCTCTCCGCGTGAAATATGCGCGCCCGACGAAGCGCTCCTTACATTCATGCAGCGCATTAAGGACATAAGCGGCGACAGTCCGGTCATCATCAACCACATGGATCTTGCGTACATCCAGGACGAACCCGGGCTGCAAAAAGGCGCCGTTTATATGACGACGCCCTACTACCGCGTTTTCGTCGAGCATCTCGACCAGCCGTACCTAATAAACGCCTTTACCAACAGGATGAGGTAAAGATTTATTTTTGCCTAAAAAAATATTTATAAAAACGGAGAAAAAATTATGACAATAAATTTAATTAAGCAAAATAAAAATGACTTCTTTGATCTGCTGCTTCTGGCGGACGAGCAAATCGACATGATCGAAAAATATCTGTACAGGGGCGACCTTTTCGCTCTGTACGACGGCGGCCTTAAAAGCATATGCGTCGTCACGGACGAAGGCGGCGGCGTCTTCGAGCTGCAAAATATCGCTACATACCCGCAGTTTCAAAAACAGGGATACGGCAGGCACTTGATTGAACATGTCTGCGCGTATTATAAAGCCGCCGGCTCGACAATGATTGTAGGCACCGGCGACGTGCCTTCGGCGATAAAATTTTACGAGAACAGCGGCTTCACGTATTCGCATAAAATAGAAAACTATATTTTAGAAAATTACAGGGAACCCATCTTTGAGGAAGGCGTTCAATTGATCGACAAGGTTTACCTTAAGAGAGCGCTTTAAAAAAGAGTCACGATCCGTATGCGTTAGGCCTCAATAATTTTTCGCAGATCCAAACCGCGGCGCAAATTAAAAATATAAGCGCCGGATGGTTGTATCTGGGCTGGCCCTCAAACGCGAACACAACCGTCAAAAAAAACGCAATGTTTAAAAACACAGCGTTTCGGGCGTCCGTAAGGACGCTTATTTTTTTGTTCAACGCGAAAACGAAATTTTTTATGTACATGAAAAAAAACAGGAGGCCCGCAGCCGAAACCGTGTTCACCATTATCGAGAACAACCCGCCGGCAAACGCGGTGTGCCTCATATCGCTGTATTCGTCCGGGCCGCCGTATTCGTACTCCCAATCGTTCATCGTCCAATCGTCGAGGTCTGACGCGCCGTAAAAAAATGTCTTGTATACGCGCAGCACGCCGAGTTCTAAAAACGCGGGCATGTTGCCGCGAATCCACTCTCCCGCCTCCTTTGAAAGGTAAGGCTCGAGCTCGTACGCCTGTTTGACCGAACGCCCGCCGGCGAGACTTTCCTCCATGCGGATGCGTGTTTGGCCGCTCATTTTTGTGTCCTCGAGCGGCATCCACGAGCCGCTTATGTTGTGCTCGTTGTTGTTTACCTGCCTGTTGTAGCCCATGTTATACGAAACGGGTATGAACCTGTCAAACATCCTGTAGTTTCGGTATGCCCACGGCGCGACGGCCGCCGCGCAGCAGAGCGGAACCGCAACCGCGCAAACAATGCATTGCTTAAATTTTTTTCGTGAAACCCATTCCATCGCCACCGCGACAACAGGATACGCGAGCATGAACGGTTTCGTCAGCGCCGCAAGCCCGATAGCAAAACCCATGAGCATAAAATTTATTATTATCCATTTTTTCGGCAGCGGGTAAGCCTGCAGCAAAAGGATGCAGACCAGCAAAAATAAAAAGAAGCTTTCGGTGCCCGCGACGTTGTTGTACGCGATCAAATTTGGGAAAACGGCGGTAAGAAAATAAGCCGCGCCTATTGCGGGAATTATCGGCTTAGCGCGAAGCACGCCGCGTTTGTCCGGCACTTCCCTTGATAGCCATTTTACATATAAAAAAAACGTGCCGGCGAGCGTAAGCGTCGACAGCCACACGTTAAACACCTTAGCGGTCCAAATGCCCGCCCCGAAAAGCCTGAACGCAAAAGCGAGCGCGTAGCTGTATCCCGGTCCGACCCACGCTACCGCCTGCCCGTCCATCGAATGGCCCCTGCCCTCGGATATGTTTGTCGCCGTTTCCATGAATGTCGCAAAATCGAAAACCTGTACCGTAGGCACGTTTGCAATCCATAAAATGCGAAGCAACAAACCGAGTCCCGTGCCAAAGATGAATACCAAAGCAAGCGCTACAAAATTTTTGTCTTTAAGCAATGAGCGAAATTTTTTTGACACATTATCCTCCGCGAAATTTGTTACGATAAATTTATCACACCCATCGCCAAACGTCATTGATGTTATGATATATTTGACTAAAGACAAAAAAAGGAATGATTAAATGACAAACAAGGAACGGCTCATCAATACATGCCTTTGCAAGCCGACGGACAGGCCTCCGTTTATTGCGCTGTTCGGGCCGTGGGGTGAGACGGTGGAGCGCTGGCACTCCGAAGGGCTGCCTAAAGACAAGCAGTGGCACGAAGGGCTGGGCTTCGACCCGGGCATTTGGGGCGTGAACATAAATTTTCTTTTTTGCCCGACATTCGACTACAAATTGATCGAAGACCATTTAGTGACGCAAATTTGGCAGGACGGGACGGGCGCGATAATCGAAACGAGCAAGCGCGGCCCGACGATACCGCGCATTATAAAACCGCTCATTTCGTCCATGGACGATTGGATCAGGGTAAAAAAAGAACGCCTCGATCCAAACGACCCGAAGCGTTTTCCGGAAAACTGGAACGAACTGATCAAGGTCTACAACGAAACTGAAGCGATGGTGCAGCTCGGCACGTACCCTTGCGGGCTGTTCGGGACGCTGCGCGCGATAATGGGCGTCGAGGAGCTGCTGGTCGGCTTTTACGACGAGCCCGAACTCGTGCAGACGATTATGGACGATTTAACGGATTTTTGGCTCGCCATATACGAAAAAGCGTGCCGCGATATAAAGGTTGACTCGATCCACATTTGGGAAGATATGTCGGGCAAGCAGGGCTCATTGATTTCACCGGACATGATGCGGCAGTTTATGATGCCCAACTATAAAAGGATTAAACGTTTCGCGGACGACCACGACATAAAAGTTATCACGCTCGACACAGACGGCCGGATGGATGAAATGATCCCCGTCTTTATTGAGTCGGGAATCAACATGCTGTATCCGTTCGAGGTGGCCGCGGGAAGTGACGTGCTCGCCTTCCGCGAACAATACCCCGGCCTCTGCATCGCCGGCGGAATAGACAAGCGCGCACTTGCCGAAGGCCGCGACGCAATAGACGCGGAGCTTGCGCGGATCAAGCCGATGTATAAAAAACCGGGTTACATCGCGTGGCTTGACCACCTGACGCACCCGGAGGTTTCATGGGACAATTTCAAGTATTTTTGCTCGGAATTAAAAAAGATAATTTATTCCGTTTGATCGGCGGTAAAAAAATTATTACGGCGCGTACACCGCGCCGTTTTTTTATTTTTCGTCCCTGTTCCGCAGAATAAAATGAATCGGCGTGCACGAAAAACCGAACGCCTGCCTGATTTGATTTTCCAAAAAACGTTTATATGAAAAATGCATCCGTTCGCTTTCGTTAACGAACAGCACGAACGTCGGCGGCTTGACGGAAACCTGCGTCGCATAATAAATCCTGAGCGCTCTGCCCCTGTCCGCGGGCGGCTGGTTAATTGCCGTCGCCTCGATTATCACGTCGTTTAACAGTCCCGTCGAAACGCGCATCGCATTGTTTTGATACGCCGTATGAATCAAATCGAACAGTTTATGCGTCCGCTGCCCTGTCTTTGCGGAAATGAACAGGTGCGGCGCGTAAGGCATGAACGCGAGGTCGACGCTTATCTTTTCGGAAAACTCTTTCATCGTCTTTTCGTCTTTTTCTATTAAGTCCCATTTGTTTACGACAATTATCGTGGCCTTCCCGCGTTCGTGAGCGATGCCCGCAATTTTTGTGTCCTGCTCCGAAACGCCCTGCTCGGCGTCTATCAAAAGGATGCAGACGTCGCATCGCTCAACGGCCGCCACGGCCCGCACCATCGCATAACGTTCGATGTTCTCCTTGATTTTGCTCTTGCGCCTCAAACCCGCCGTATCGATAAACATGTATCTGCGGCCCCCGCGCTCGACGTAAGTGTCTATAGCGTCGCGCGTGGTGCCGGGTATGTCGCTTACGATCACGCGCTCCTCGCCGAGCAGCCTGTTGACCAAAGAAGATTTGCCCACGTTCGGCTTGCCGGTGACCGCGACCTTTATCGTTTCGTCGTCGTCGCCGCCGGCGGCGTCCGGATCCGGAAAATGCTTCACGATTTCGTCAAGCAGCTCGCCCAAGCCCAACGCCTGCCCCGCCGAAACCGGCACGGGCGTGCCGAGCGCGAGCTCATAAAATTCGTAAACATCCATATTTTCTTTTGTCGTAACATCCACCTTGTTTACGGCAAGCACCACGGGCTTGCCCGCTCTCCGCAGGATGGCCGCCACTTGCTTGTCCGCCTCCATCACGCCGTCCTTAACGTCCGCCACAAATAAAATGACGTCGGCAATTTCAATGGCGGTTTCCGCCTGGCGGAACGTATGCTTAATGATAATGTCGTCCGAATCCGGATCGAGCCCGCCCGTGTCTATAATCGTGAAACGGTGGCGCGTCCAGTCCGCGTCTGCGTAAATGCGGTCGCGCGTCACACCCGGCGTGTCTTCCACAATGGCTATGCGGTCGCCGGCTATTCGGTTAAACAGCGTTGACTTGCCGACGTTGGGGCGGCCGACTATTGCGAGGACGGGTTTGGACATAAAGCCTCCGTTTTTTTTTTGACACTTGTAATGGATTTTATATCATGTTAGTATAATCGAACATACATTCTATTAAATCATTCCGAAAGGATGTTTTGCATGGACAGGACCATTTTGCACGCAGACGGCAACTGCTTTTACGCCAGCTGCGAAATGCAGCAGAACCCCGAGCTCAAAAAGGTCCCGTTGGCCGTCGGCGGCGACGAGGAGTCGAGGCACGGCATCGTGCTTGCCAAAAACGACCTTGCAAAAAAATTCAAGGTAGTGACGGGCGAGGCGCTTGTCGTCGCCCGCAAAAAATGTCCCGGGCTCGTCGTCATCCCCGCGAGGCACGAACTGTACCTCGCCGTCTCGCAAAAGCTGCGCGAGATTTTTTTGCAGTACACCGACCAGGTCGAGGCGTTCGGGCTTGACGAGTGCTGGCTTGACGTCACGCACAGCCTGCACCTGTTCGGCGACGGCGAACACATCGCGGAAACCATACGCCAGCGCGTAAAGGACGAACTCGGCATCACCGTTTCAGTAGGGGTCAGCTACAACAAGATCTTTGCAAAGCTCGGCTCGGACATGAAAAAGCCGGACGCAGTCACCGTGATCACCAGGGAGGACTATAAGCTGAAGGTATGGCCGCTGCCCGTCTGCGAGCTGCTGTACGTAGGCAACGCAACCCGCGCAAAACTCAAACGCTCGCATATACGCACCATCGGGCAGCTTGCGCGGATGAGCCCGGACGTACTGCACGGGCTGTTCGGCAAAATGGGTTACGTGCTCTGGATTTTCGCCAACGGGCAGGACCCCGCCGCCGTGGCAAAAAGCGACGCGTTGCCTTACATAAAAAGCGTGGGCAACAGCAGCACGACCCCTCACGACCTCCGCAACGAAAACGACATAAAGATCACGCTGTACCTCATGAGCGAAAGCGTCGCCTCGCGCCTGCGCGACTACGGCTACCGCTGCCGCACGGTGCAGATCTACGTCCGCGCCAACGACCTGAGCTGGTATCAGCGGCAGACCCCGCTGCCCTACGCATGCCAGGACGCAAACGAGCTGTTTAAGGCGGCCTGCGCGCTCTATTTCAAATACCCGAGCCGCCAGCCCGTCCGAAGCCTCGGCGTGCGCGCTTCAAACCTCGAGGCCGACCGCGTCACGCAGCTTTCATTTCTGCCGGAGCTTGCCGCAATCCAGAGGCACGAAAACCTCGAACGCGCCGTAGACCGTATGAGGAGCCGCTACGGCCACTACATAGTCCAGCGCGGCATCATGATGACCGACGGCAAGCTGTCGCGCATAAACCCCAAGGAAGACCACCTGATACATCCCGTTACATATTTCAAGTGATTTAGGTATCCGATGATTAAATAGATTTTTCGAAGTGCAAAATCGGCATTTTGCAGTTAATCATCGAATACTTAGCGAAAAAAAATACGCTTTGCTCTTGCTGCGCAAGCATATTCGGGCAGCCCATTTGGGCTGCTCACACGTTTCTATGAAACATTTACGTTTCTTCGAAACATTTACGTTTCTTCGAAACATTTACGTTTCGTTTTGGGCGGTTTTTGTTTTTTCGCCCGCCATTTTTGCAACGGTTTCTATAAGTTCGCGCCCGAATGTGTCGGCGGCTCTGTAGTTCCCTATCAGCTTGCGCTCCGCCGCGTCTAAAACCGCCGGCTCGGTTTCCGAGCCGTTTTTTTCATCCGCGCCCAACATAAATTCAACAGACACATTGTAATATTTGGCAAGCGCCGTAATTACTTCGTATCCGGGTTCGCGCAGCCCGGATTCATAATTTGCGTAGGTGCTGTATTTTATATTTGTTTCTGCCGCAAGCTCGCGTTTGGTAATTTTTTTTCCGTTACGCAAAAAACGCAGCCTTTCACCGATTTTCATCAAGGTAAGCGTTTATCTGCTCAACCAATAAATCCGCGTCCATGCCGTGCACTTCGCACGCTTCTTCCAACGACTCCTGCTGCGCGGCGGGACACCCCGCGCAGTGCATGCCCGCTTCAGCTAAAATTTCTACAATGCCGAAATCACCGCTGATTATTTCGCCGATCAGCATGTCTTTGGTAATTTGTTCCATTATGCGCCTCCTGAATTAATTTTCCGTTTTTATTTCAGAAAATGTTTTAATGCCCGGAAAATAACGGAAAATAACTTTTCCTAAAATTTTGCTTCGCTCCACGTATTGATAGCCGTCCTCCCACTTTCGTGAATCGGCTGACGTGTCCCTGTTGTCGCCCAGCATAAAATACCGCCCTTCGGGCACGTAAAAAGGACCCCATTCGCCGTTCGGCGGGTCCTTTATAAAGCCGTCGGGAAGCGGGACGGCGCCGCCGTTTACGTATACCTTACCGTTTTTGATCTCTATCGTTTCGCCGGGCAGCCCGATCACGCGCTTGACGTACAGCTTGCTTTCGTCTTCCGGATAACGGAACACCACAATGTCAAAACGTTTTGGCCCGTCCAATAGATAAGAAAGACGAAACGCGACGATCCTGTCGCCTATCATTATCGTGTCTTCCATCGAACCCGTTGGAACCGACGCATTCACTATCACGAAATTATTTAAAAACAGCGCGAATATCACTGCAAATAAAATAATTTTGCCCCAGCTTAAAGCTTCTTTAATCATTTCGTTTTTTAAATATTCCTTATGGCTTTCGTTCATGACGCATATCACCCCGATACAAGAAGTATAGCATAAATTTTTTATTTTTTACAAACGGGCAACACTACGCCGAATGTACAAGATCGGGCGGTACCCGCCGGATTATTTCGTTTGCCGCGTCGTCGTCGTTCAAATAAATATCCAATTCGGACGGCATGAGTATGACGGGCATCC
>WRDG01000090.1 GCA_009783525.1 Defluviitaleaceae bacterium
ACATTGCTGCCGGGCCACCCGATTGCAGCAGGCATACCCAACCCCGGAGAAATTGAAGCCGAAGAGTGCTACAACGAATTTTTTGACATCCCCCAGCCGGACGAGCTTGTTTTTAACGCCGCCTTCGAACGCTGCGGTTCGTTCCGCGCAGGGGCGGCATACCACCGCGGACGCGGCAAGGTTTTTTATTTTCAACCCGGCCACGAAACTTATCCGATTTACCGCCAAAAAGAAATACAGGACATATTATTAAACGCGGTGTATTGGAGCGCCCGCGCAAAAAGCGGAAGCATAGGCAGAGCATAAAAATTAAACGGAAAGGCGCGGACGTAAATTAATTTATGTTTTTGCGTTACGCGAACGGTTGAAAAATGAAACTTCTATTGGCAAAGGGCGGTCGAACTGGCTATCACATCGTAGTGGGTAAAGACGCGCCGGACGCGGATAAATTTGCGGCAAGGGAGCTTGCAAATTTTTTATTTGAAATAACCGGCGCGGCGTTCACTTTTTCTTTTGAGCGCGGTTCGGCAGAAAAAATAATTGCCGTGGGTCAGGCGGCGGCGGCGGAAGCTGGCTTCGCGCTTGAAGCAGACCTGGGGCTTGAAACGCTTGTACACGATACGAATGGCGGCGACGTCGCGCTGTACGGCGGGCAGCCAAGGGGCACGCTGTACGCCGTGTACGATTTTTTGGACGGACTCGGCTGCCGATGGTTTACCCCGACGGTGAGCCGCATACCCCGTCTGCCGGATTTGGAAATATTCGTGCAAAAAAAACGCTTCACCCCGGTGCTTGAATACCGCGACCACAACTACCACTTTATGCGTGAAGACCCGGTGTTTGCCGCCCGCAATAAAATAAACGGCGCGATGACGCGCCTTATGCCCGAAATGGGCGGCAGGATCAAGTACGGGCCGTTTGTGCATACATTTGAAAAATTGATGTCGCCGAAAGATTATTTTGAAGAGCACCCGGAATATTTTTCGATGGTTAAGGGAGAGCGCATCAGCGAAAAAACTCAGCTTTGCTTGACTAACCCGGACGTACATAAAATCGTGTGCGGCGAGATCCGCAAATGGCTTACGGAGGACCCGACGCTTACGATAATTTCCGTTTCGCAAAACGATTGGTCAAACCCCTGCGAATGCCCCGAATGTAAAAAAGTAGATGAATTAACAGGTTCAAACGCGGGCACGATGATAATG
The DNA here is from genome assembly GCA_009783525.1 of Defluviitaleaceae bacterium. Lineage (GTDB taxonomy): Bacteria > Bacillota > Clostridia > Lachnospirales > WQUN01 > WRDG01. The sequence continues at coordinate 1,206 of WRDG01000090.1, forward strand.
TTTTTGAACAAGGTTGCCGAAACTCTTGAACCGGAATACCCGCATGTGGTGTTCGACACGCTCGCGTACAGTTACACGCGAAAGACGCCGAAGGGGATCAAGCCGCGTCATAATGTTTGCGTGCGCTTGTGCTCAATCGAATGCTGCTACTCGCACCCGTACGGGCAATGTGACGGCATGCCCGATATTTTTGCGCGTGAAGTAACCGACAATGTCCATTCGGATCAATCTTTCGCAAGCGACCTGCGCGAATGGGCAAAGATTTGCGACAGGCTGTACATTTGGGATTATGTAACAAATTTTGCAAACTACTGCATGCCGTTTCCTAACTTCCATGTGCTGGCGGACAACATAAAATTTTTAACGGCCAACAGCGTGCGCGGCATTTTCGAACAAGGCAATTCGACAAGCGGCGGCGGCGCGGATTTAAACGAGCTGCGCTGTTACATGATCTCGCGGTTGCTGTGGGACCCGCACTGCGACATAGAAGCGGAAAAGAAAATGTTTTTGGAAGAATTTTACGGCGAAGCGGCAAGCGCCGTCTCCGAATACATCGACCTGATGCGCGAAGCCGTTGTTGCCGACGGCGTGCATATGGGCATCTACGAGCCGCCGGAATTCCATCATTTAACAGACGCGGCGCTGACCCGCGCGGAAGAAATTCTTTCTGCGCCGGAAGAAGAATTGATGCGCGACATGACGCGGCTCGTTCGGCTTAAGCGCGCGCAGCTTCCGTTAAAATTCGTGCGGATGCGTCACAAGGTCAAGCCGGAGGCGATCGACAGGGAATTGATCGAGGTTTTTTTCGAGCTGGCAAAGACGGCGGGCATATCGAGGGTTTCGGAAATAAGGACGCTTGAGTATTCAAAAAATCATTTGCTTGAAAAAGGGACGCTTTATACTTTTTAAAAACTTTTTGAAACGGAAAAAAATAATACGGCGCAAAAAAAAAGGGGCGGCTGCGTTTTGCAGCATCCCCTTTTTTATTTGCGTCTGTTTTACGAACAAGCAGCCATCAGCACTTTACTGTTACTTATTTATACAAAAAAAAAAACAAAAATCATAATAAACATAATAATTTATCATAAACATTAATCCCCGTTTACAACGTTCCCGATATTATTGCCGCTTCCGGGTCGTGCTTGGCAAAGTTCCCTGCAATTTGTTTGTGGTTGTAGTTTGCGTAGCAGTATTTGCATCCGCTTAAGCATGTGTTGTACATGCCGATGTCAATGCTTTGGATGCACCCGCATTCGTCGCGTTGATTTTTATCCTTGCGGTAATTTATGCGGCGGCCGAGAAGCTTTTCCAAAAGGACGCCGTCGACGCACTGGGCGTGCGGTATACCGAAACGCTGGACGGTCCGTTCTTCGGCGCAGGCGTCAATTTTAAACCCGTACTCGCGCGCGGTTTCTGCGCAAATACCGGTGAGTAAAACTTTTTGTTCGTCCGTGATCTCATGCAGATCCAATTCTTTTATGTTTCGCTTCACTTCGCGGTAATGCGTGTCTATAAAACTTATGATCACTTTTTCGGTATAACTCTTTAATTTTTTTGCTATCTCATTGAAAGCCGACTGATGGTATTCGACGGTATAATTTTTATTAAGCAATATCGGGTCGTATCTCCAAATAACCCTGTTCGGTCCCAACTTGTCCGAAAGCTGCCTGAAGGCGGCGAGCAGTTTGTCGCTTTTTATCGGTTCAATTTCGTTTCCGTACGGAGTTACCGTTATTTGAAAATAAAACATGTAGTCGTTAAGCTCGTCCAAACGGTCGAGCATCGGAATCGGATTTTTCGTCCAAAATACGAAACCGTCTATGGCGTCGGGTGAAAGGTCAACCTTCGTTAATTGCTGAAAGTTAAACGGATTGCGTACATATACTAATTTTTCTTTTATGCGGTTAAAAAACCAGTCGCTGTAGTAGGAGGCTATATCCGTTCTGCGGCTCGCACTGATAATCATCTGCAACGTCCTTTCGGAAATGGAATTAAATGCGGCGATATTTTGGAGATTATAAACAAAAAGAATAAATTTTTCATTGTTAAATTTGTTTTGTTTTGATATTTTTAGCGTGAAAATATTTTCGGAGGCCGGCATGATTAACCGACCCATAGACAAACTGAACATAAAACTTAAATACGGCACGCCCATTATCGGCACGCATGTATCGCTCGCCGAACACTGCATTACGGAAGTCATGGGCGAAACCGGTTTTGAATTCGTTTGGATAGACTGGGAACATTCCGCGATGGACCGCAGGGATGTCCAAAACCATTTGATTGCCGCGCGCGCGGCGGGCATTGCAGCGTTTGTGCGCGTACCCTGGAACGACCCCGTGCTGGTTAAGCCCATTTTAGAAATGGGGCCGGACGGGGTTGTTTTTCCGATGATAAGGACAGCGGAAGAAGCGAGAGCCGCCGTCGCGTCATGTCTTTACCCGCCGAAGGGGATACGCGGCTACGGCCCGAGGCGTGCAAACAATTACGGCGCGATGTCCGGGGACGAGTATCTGCGTCAGGTCGAAACAAGTTTTTGGAAGATCATGCAAATAGAGCATGTCGACGCGGTAAAAAATTTAGACGAAATATTAACGGTCGACGGAGTGGATACGATAGTGGTCGGGCCAAACGATTTATCTGGTTCTGCGGGTTTGCTGACGCAGACGAGGCATCCGGAAGTTTTGGCGCTGCTTGACGAAATCGCAGAAAAATGCCGTGATCATAAAAAACCATTCGGCGTTTCGCTCGGTTTCGCAAAAGAGACGATCGAAGACTGGAAGAGGCGCGGATGCGCGTGGATTGCTTGCGGCGGAGACACCGGATATCTGTACGAGGGCGCGGTCGGCACTTATAAAAACGTAAAAGAAATTATGAACGGATAAGCGGGAGCTGCCATATGAAAAACTATAACATCCGTTTGGGAACCGCTCCCGATTCGTGGGGCGTGTGGTTTCCGGACGACGACAAGCAGCCGGATTGCATGCGGTGCCTCGACGAGATCGCGCTTTCGGGTTTTACGGGAGTCGAGCTCGGGCCGTGGGGGTATCTTCCCAACGATATAAATACATTAAAAAAAGCGCTCGAGCTGCGCGGGCTTGTTTTGGTTGCGGGCACGGCCGGCGCAGATTTTTCGAGCGGCGCTTCGGTTGCAAAACTGTGCGCGGTAATAGACGAAATGGCTCCGCTGCTTGCGGGTTTTCCCGAAGCGAAATATGTCGTGCTGCTTCCCGACATGTACACAGACGCGGCTACTGGGGAAGAAACGCTTCCGCGCGTTTTGGACGGCGGCGCGCTTGCGGTTATGCATGCAAACATAGAAAAAATTTGCGTTTATGTGCGTAAGCTCGGGCTTGTTCCCGCGCTGCACCCTCATGTTGACAGCCATATACAAACGGAGGAAGAAATTGAGCGCGTGCTTGACAACACGAGCGCGGAGCTGTGCTTCGATACAGGGCACCATCTTTACGGCGGAGGCGATCCCGTCGCTTTTTATAAAAAGCATTTCAAGCGCATACCGTTCATGCATGTCAAAGAATGTGACATGCGTATAAAATCTAAAATGGAAGCGTGCGGCTGGCCGTTTTCCAAAGCGGTGAGCGAAGGCATCATGTGCGAGCCGGGCACAGGCGGAATAAATTTTACGGACCTTTTCGGTCATATGAAACAAATCGGTTATAACGGCTGGGTGGTGGCCGAGCAGGATATGTATCCGTTGGAGGATTTTAACAAACCACTCGCGACGGCAAAACGCACGTTCAATTATTTGCGGGGATTGGTCGGGTAACATATGCGGTTAGGTTATAGCGCGTTAACAAAAAAAAATTATTCGTTCAAGCAACACGGTTCGCCCGATGCAAATTTATTGGGCATGGACATAGGGATCTGCCGTATCAAAAAAAATTCAATAAATAATTATTGTTTTGCCGATGACGAATCCGCTTTTTTATTGTTGGAAGGCGAAGCGGCGTTTACATGCGGCACAGCGGGTTTCGAAGCGGCGCGCCGTTCGGTTTTTGACGAGCTGCCCTCGGCGTTTCACGTGCCGTGCAATACAACGGTAACGGTCGCCGCAAACGAAGACACAAAAATATTGTTGCAACGGGTGACGAATCCTTCGTGGTTCGCGCCCGTTTTTTATTCGCAGAATAACATCGGCGAACGGATTTTAGGCGGCGATGCGCTGCAGGGTTGTTCAGAGCGCGTAATACGCGACATTTTCAATTACGAAAACGCGCCGTATTCCAATATGGTTATGGGCGAAGTGGTGACGCTGCCCGGCAGATGGTCGAGTTATCCGCCGCATTCGCATCCGCAGCCGGAGGTTTACTATTATCTTTTTGATAAGCCGCAGGGGTTCGGGGTTTCTTTTATTGGGGAAAAGACAAAAATAGTCGCAAGCGGCGACGTTTCGATTATACCCGGCGGGTTTACGCATCCGCAGTGCGCCGCGGCAGGTTACGCGATGTACTTCTGCTGGATGATACGCCATCTGCCCGGCAACCCGTGGAGCGACCGCATCGTCGACCCGGCTCATGCTTGGCTTGAAAATTCCGATGCGGAGGTTTGGGCAAAAAAAAGCGGCGATAAATAATGACATTACGAAGCGCAGCCGGTGCGGAACCGGTGTGTCAAGCGAAAAAAAGGGAGAAAACCATATGCTTTTAACCTGTGCGCAGGCATTGGTAAAATTTTTGGATAATCAATATGTGGAGTTCGACGGCGCCGAAATTAAATTTGTCAAAGGCGTGTTCGCTCTGTTCGGGCACGGCAATGTTTTGGGAATAGGCCAGGCGCTTCAGCAAAATCCGGGCAGTTTAACCGTGATACCTGGTAAAAACGAACAGGGGATGGCTCACGCGGCAATCGCGTTCGCGAAACAGAAGCTCCGCAAGCAAATTTTCGCCTGCACATCTTCGGTGGGGCCCGGCGCAGCAAATATGGTCGCGGCCGCCGCAACCGCTACCGCAAACAATATTCCGGTGCTGTTTTTGCCCGGCGACGTTTACGCCACGCGCCAGCCCGACCCGGTGCTGCAGCAAATCGAACAGACTGGAAACCTGCATTTAAGCACAAACGACGCATTCAGGCCGGTAAGCAAATATTTCGACCGCATAGACCGTCCCGAACAGCTCATGAGCGCCATGATTTCCGCGATGCGTGTTTTGACATGCACTTTCGATACGGGCGCGGTGACCATCGCGCTGCCGCAGGACGTCCAAGCGGAAAGCTTCGAATACCCCGAAATATTTTTTGCGAAACGCATCCACCGCATAGAACGCACGCCGCCTACCGAGGCGATGGTGCGCGAGGCCGCGCGGGTGGTTCTTCGCGCAAAAAAACCTATGCTTATTTGCGGAGGCGGCGTCAGATATTCCGAAGCGTGGGACGCTTTTAGAGAATTTGCCGAACAAAATGACATACCCTTCGGCGAAACCCAGGCCGGCAAGAGCGCAGTCGTTTCGGATCATCCGCTCAACATGGGCGGCGTGGGAGTGACGGGCGGCATGGCGGCAAACGCGATCGCAAAAGAGGCCGACCTCGTTATAGGCGTCGGCACGCGCTTCACGGACTTTACGACGGCGTCCAAGTCGCTTTTTGCGAACCCGGCCGTGCGGTTCATTAACATAAACACTTCGGCGTTCCACGCGGGCAAACTCGACGGCATTAAAATAGTCGCGGATGCCAAGACAGGACTGACGGAACTTTCCGCGATGCTAAAGAATGCGGGATACCGTTCGTCGTACGCGAACGAATACAGGGACGCGAAAAAAAAATGGGAAAAAGAAATTGCGCGGCTGTTTGCCGCGGAATACGGCGAAAAAAATTATACGCCTGAGGTTTCGGGGCATATTGACGACGCGCTTCCTGATTATGTCAGGTCGCTCGGTTCAAGCCTGACGCAAACGGCGGTACTCGGCGCGATACAAAACTGCATAGACGAAGATTCGGTTGTGGTTGGGTCGTCCGGGAGCTTGCCCGGATGCATGCAGCGCATCTGGCTGCAAAAACGGATCAACACATACAATATGGAGTACGGTTATTCGTGCATGGGTTACGAGATATGCGGCGCGATGGGGGCGAAGCTTGCCTGTCCGGACGCGGAAGTTTATGCGATGACCGGCGACGGCAGTTTTTTAATGCTTCATTCGGAATTGATAACATGCCTTCAGATGGGAATAAAAATTAACATATTGTTGTTTGACAACGCGGGCTTCGGCTGCATAAACAATTTGCAAATGGCAAGCGGAATGGGCAGCTTCGGTTCGGAGTTCCGTTACAACGGAACCGGAGAAGTAATGGCGATCGATTATAAAAAAGTGGCGGAAGGCTACGGAGCGGCGGCATACCGCGTCACGACGCTTGACGGGCTCGCGGACGCGCTGCTCGACGCAAAAAAGCAAAAAAAATCGACGCTGATCGACATCAAAGTGCTTCCCAAAACAATGACGGCGGGTTACGGAGCGTGGTGGAACACGGGGGTAGCCTCCGTAGCAGACAATGAAGCCGGAAGGCTTGCTTATAAAGAAAAAATCGATAATTTATTTCGCGCAAAAAAATATTAAGCGGGTGTTGTTAAAATAAAGAAAGGCTTGGGCTTTTTTGCGCCGGTAAAATTTATGCAAAAATTTATTTTACCGTTGCGCGGCCCGGACGGCGCACAAAATGAAGGAGCTCGAATTTTTAGCGGACGGCAAATGGCACAGGTCTCAAACAAAAAAATTTATGGATGTTTTCAATCCGAGCACGGGCGAAGTAATCGCCCGCGCGCCGTGCTGCACGCCTGACGAAATAGCGGTGGCGGTATCGTCCGCGCGCAAAGCGTTTGCGCCGTGGGCGGACACGCCGGTTATCAAACGCGTGCAAGTTTTATATAAGCTGCGCGAATTGCTAATAGAAAATGAACGTCGGCTCGCTGTGCTGGTCGCCACCGAAAACGGCAAGTCGCTCGCCGACGCGGAGGGCGATGTCTTAAAGGCAAGGGAGGCGACCGAGGTCGCGTTAAACGCTCCGTCGCTCCTCATGGGACAGAGTATGCGCGACGCGTCAGCCGGCGTCGATACGGTCA
>WRDG01000091.1 GCA_009783525.1 Defluviitaleaceae bacterium
ATGCTCCTGAGCTTGTACTCTTCGAGGAACTCTTTGCTCTCCTCGTTGATGTAAAGCGTGACTGTGGTGCCGCGCGACGTTTTGTCGCTTGCGGTCATTTCGTACTCTATGCCGCCGTCGCAAACCCAGCGCGAGGCCTCGGCGCCCTCCTTGTATGAGAGGCTGTCTATCTGCACGCGCTCCGCGACCATAAACGACGAATAAAACCCAAGCCCGAAGTGGCCTATGATCTCGTTGTCTTTGTCCATCTTGTCTTTATATTTTTCTAAAAATTCGTTTGCGCCCGAAAACGCTATTTGGTTTATGTATTCCTTGATTTCGTCCGCGGTCATGCCTATGCCGTTGTCCTCAAAGACGATGGTCTTGTTTTCTTTGTCCGTCCGGCAGCGCACGGCGTATTTTTCATCTTTCGAAACGGACGGGGCCTCGCCTATGTCCGCAAGTTTTTTTAGCTTGGTAATCGCGTCCGCCGCGTTTGACACCATTTCGCGCACAAAAATATCCGCGTCCGAATACAGCCATTTTTTTATGATCGGCAGCAGGTTTTCGCTGTGGATCGATAAGGTTCCCGTTTCCATGATTTCCCTCCGAAATTTTTTTTCAAGCCAATATATTTTACAAACTTAAAAAAATTTGTCAAAAAAAATAAAAAACGCCCGTTATCCGCGGGCGAAATCGATTTTGTTTTCGGTTAAAAAATTTTCCGCGTACATGTCCCACTGCTGCTCCATGGATTTGTCGAGCGAAAAATTTTTTTGACCCGCGGCTGCCGTTAACGCAACCGCTCCGTTTTCGTACAGCAGGTTGATGAACAGCGCGGCAGCGTTCGGATGAAACGCCGCGGCGGTTTCTTCCGCGAGCGAAAAAATAATTTTAAGCGTTTTTGGTTTGGGGCCGCTTTTTACTATTTCGTGGATGTGCGGGCGCAGCTCCGACCAGCGGCAAAATTTGCGGCGCTCGGTTTCACGACGGTCAATGCCGTCAATTTCGAAGCCGGTGAAACTGACCAAATCAACGCCGCGCACGTCGAAGGCGTCGAAAATATTTTCCCGCAGCAGCCGCTGCATAAATTCTCTTACCGCCGCATCGGCCACGTTAAAAACCTGCATCGGCAAACCTCCCGATTAAAATCTTAGCATCGATGATTAATTGCAAACCGCCTATTCTACGCTTCGGAAAATTTCCTGCAGCCGGAATTTTTTTTTGCGTAAAAATGGATTGAATATCGGATAGATAATACTTTTTTTTTGCGTCCGTTTAAAGGATTTTCGTAAATCTCGTCGAATATATTAATCAAAGGGGAAGATTGCCATGATGTATCCGCCGGAGGTTATCGGCGAAGTGCTCGCGTTAAACGACATCGTCGAAGTCATAAGCCGTTACGTCGATTTAAAAAAAAGCGGCGGCAGCGTGAAGGGCCTGTGCCCGTTCCATAATGAAAAGACGCCGTCGCTTTCGGTCAGCGCCGACAAACAGGTTTACCACTGTTTCGGCTGCGGCGCGGGCGGCAACGTGATTACCTTCGTGATGCAAATCGAAAACTACGATTTCGCCGAAGCCTTAAAATGGCTCGCGGACCGCGCGCGTTACACGCTGCCGCAGGCGGCGGACGTCGAAGCGTCCCGCAGGCGGCTTGCGGAAAAGGAGCGGATCGCGGAACTAAACAAATTGGCCGCGCGTTTTTATTACGAAAATTTAAAAAGCGGCAGCGCGCTCGCAAAAACCGCCGAACGTTTTTTGGATATGCGCGGTGTTTCGCAAGCCATGCGTCTAAAATTCGGCTTAGGGCTTGCCACAAGCGCCTGGGACGGCCTGCACGGACATCTCACGAAGCTTGGCTATCAACCAGATATAATTGCGCGAGCGGGTCTTATAAGCGCCAACAAGACAGGCAGCTGGCACGACCGTTTCCGCGAGCGGATAATATTTCCTATTTTAGATATAAACGGCAGTGTGATCGGCTTCGGCGGACGGATACTCGACGCGGGCGAACCCAAGTACCTAAATTCGCCCGAAACGCCGCTGTTCGAAAAAGGCAGGAACCTTTACGGCGCTTCGTTTGCGCGCAAGGCTAAGTCGAAGCACATAATAATCGTCGAAGGCTACATGGACGTGATCAGCGTATGCCAGGCCGGTTTCGCAAATGTCGTGGGCGTGCTGGGCACGGCTCTTACAGAAAACCACGCGAGGCTGCTAAAAAAAATGAACTGCGAAAGCGCCGTTTTACTAATGGACAGCGACGAAGCCGGAACCAAGGCCGCGCTCCGCGCGATCCCGCCGCTTACCGACGGCGGCCTTGCGGTTAGGGTGGCGCAAACCGCGGACGCCAAAGACCCGGACGAGTTTATAAAAAAGCACGGCGGCGAAGCGTTCGCTGCCATGCTGCGTGATTCGCAAAGCCATGTGACTTTCCGCATAAGCCTCTTGCAAAAAAAGTACGACATAGCCGATACGGAACAGCGCGTCGCATTTACCAAAGAGGCGTCAGAAATTTTGGCGCAGCAGGGCGGCGCGATCGAAACCGACGCATACGCAAAAGAAATTTCGGATTTTACGGGCATTTCGCCCGAAGCGATAATGACCGAGGTGCGGCAAAAAAAAGACGCTCAAACGCGCACGTTGGCCGACCGGCCGCATCTGCGCCGCGCAAAAGGCGGCGGCGACGAAAAGGGGCTGCTTGATGCGCGTAAGACGATACTGTCGCTGATGGCGGGCAGCCCGGCGATTGCCGCGGCGGTGGCGGAAAGCAAATCGCTTTCGCCTAACGAGATGGGCGGCGGCGTCTGCGCGGAGATACTCCGCCATACATTTGAAAATGTATCGGGCAAGCCGCTCGAAACGGCCGACGTCATAAGCCGATTCGAAACGGTCGAGGAACAGAGCCAGGCGGCGGAAATAATGCGGCGCGACATGCCGTTCGAAAACGCGGCCGCGACAGAAAAAGGCGTGAACGAAATGATCCGCGTGATCAAACGCGCACACCTTAACAAACTGCTGGCGGGCGACCTCGAAATCAAGGCGGCAAACGCGCTTCTCGGCGAAATTATAAAACTCGACAAACTGCACATAAAAATAAATTTATCAGGGGGTTGACCGCATTGAAATCCATTGACGACACGCTGTTGGTAAACAGGCTCAAAGAATTGGTGGCAATCGGCAAAAAGAAAAAAAATCTGTTGGAATACAAGGAGATCACCGAATTTTTGGGCGACGTCGATTTGGATCCCGACCAGGTAGACAAGGTTTACGAATATTTAGAAAGCCAGGGCATCGATGTGCTCGGCGCAGTCGAATTGGAAGAGGAGCAGGAAAAAGAAGTTGACCTCACCATTGTAGAGGGCGCAATAAACATCGACGACCATGTGCGGATGTATTTAAAAGAGATCGGCAAGGTTCCGCTCTTGACTGCGGAGGAGGAGATCGATCTCGCGAAGCGCATGGAGAGGGGCGACGAGCTCGCGAAGCGGAAGCTCGCCGAAGCAAACCTGCGTCTTGTGGTGAGCATCGCAAAAAGGTACGTGGGCCGCGGGATGCAATTTTTGGATTTGATCCAGGAAGGTAACCTCGGCCTCATAAAAGCGGTGGAGAAGTTCGATTACAGGAAGGGTTACAAGTTCAGCACATACGCGACTTGGTGGATCAGGCAGGCGATAACGCGCGCGATAGCCGACCAGGCGCGGACCATTCGCATACCGGTCCACATGGTCGAAACGATAAACAAACTGATCCGCGTTTCGCGGCAGCTGCTGCAGGAGTTCGGGCGCGACCCGACGCCCGACGAGCTCGCGCGCGAAATGCAGATGCCCGTCGAAAAAGTACGCGAGATTTTAAAAATCGGACAGGAGCCCGTTTCGCTCGAAACCCCAATAGGGGAAGAGGAAGACAGTCATCTTGGCGACTTCATACCGGACGAAGACATACCCGCGCCCGCAGAAGCCGCAGCCTTTACACTTTTAAAGGAACAGCTGGTAGAAGTGCTCGAAACGCTGACCGAACGCGAAGAGAAGGTGCTGCGCCTGCGGTTTGGGCTGGACGACGGACGCGCGCGCACGCTCGAAGAAGTGGGCCGGGAGTTTAACGTGACCCGCGAGCGCATTCGGCAAATTGAAGCGAAAGCGCTGCGGAAGCTTCGCCACCCGAGCAGGAGCAAGAAGTTGAAAGATTATTTGGATTAGGAGCATATGCCATGAAGGTTACGGTGCAATGGATTGCGGATCTAATGGACGCTTGGGCGCCGCAGGAGACGGCGGAGAGCTGGGACAACACCGGGCTGCTTGTGGGTGACATGCGCAGAGAGGCGCGGCGCGTCCTGACCGCGCTTGACGCGGGCGAAGCGGTGCTCGGCGAAGCGGTGCGCGGCGGGTACGACCTGTTGGTCGTGCATCATCCGCTTATGTACACACCTATCAATAAAATAACCGCGGACGATCCGCTCGGCAAAAAATTATTGACATTGATCGAAAATAAAATTGGGCTGTTCGCGGCGCACACCAACCTCGACGTCGCGGAAGGCGGCACAAACGACATGCTGTTCGACCTGCTCGGCCTTACCGCCAAAGAGCCGTTCGACGGCTGCGCGGGCTGCGCCGGGCTGCTGCAAAAACCCGTCGCGCTTTCCGAACTCGCTCTGCATTTAAAAAATCTTTTAAATTTGCCGTACATAAACTTTTCGGGCCGCCCGGAAAAATTGCTGCGCAAAGCCGGCGTCTGCGCCGGCGACGCATCCAACCCTCGTTACGGGCGCGCTGCGCTTTCGCTCGGCTGCGACGTTTATATAACCGGCGACATGCGCTACCACAACGCGCAGGAAATAATCGAAACCGGTCTCGCGGTAATAGACGTCACGCACTACGCAAGCGAGATCCCGATAGCGCGCGCGATGGCCGCCCGCATAAACGCCGAAGCAAAAAAAACCGGCGCGGATTTGGCAGCGGAATATTCCGCCGCGGACGCGAGGGTTTTTATAACGAAGTAGAAAAAAAAGCCGTACCGCGCAAGCGGTACGGCTTTTTTATTCGTTTAATACTGCGATGAACCCGATCCGTCGGAATACCTCGCCGCTAAAATGTTCATGTTCTTGATCAAAATATGAAACGCAAAAAATGTACCGATACCGCAGAGCAGCGAACCGAAAATCATCCACATAAGAACCGTGGATCCGTTTTCTGACATGGCCACTCCGTAACGGCCCGAATTTTCCTGCAGACGGTTCCCGAGCCCGTAAAACCAGAAGAACTGGTAAATACCGCAGGTAACAATGGAAAGCAGAAGCACGATAATATAGTTCTGCGTGGTCTTGCCGTCGCCGTTACATACGATGTTCATGTCTTCGCTGTATTTATACCAAAACCAAATTGAATAAATACCGCAGGTGACTATCGAAAGCAACAGATACATCCAAAAATTTCTCTCTTCGATCCTTGCCACAGCTTTTCCTCCCTTAGTGCCGGATTAATAATTTATCCGACTGCCTCCGTAAAATTATTTGCCCGGAGCTGACGCTGTTAATTAAAATTTTTACAGCCAGTGGCATCATATCCCGTTAAATTTTTTTTGTCAAACGTTATAAACGAATTAATTAATTGCAAACGCCCCGCCCTTTCGTTTCCTGCCTAGAATAACGGGTCGAGCACGAGATGTACGCGGCCAAATAAAATAAAAACCGTAAAAAAATTTGAATAGCACCGAATAAAAATTTAAGATTTTATTTAAACAAACAATTTATTTTTTTCCATACATCCGAAAACACTTTTTCTTTCGGCCGGTATCCGTCTATCATTGTCACCTTGATATAGTTACCGGTTTCCTCAAACGCTTTTATGTAACAATTTCTGACAGACGCAAGTTTTTCTGCGGTTTCGAACAGCTCCGGCTGCCCGTCCCTTCCCGCTTCCATCCGGCTTACGCATACACTCGGCGGCGTGTCGATAAAAAAAACCGCGTCGGGCATCCGTTTTTCGATGCTTGCGCGGTTGTATTCGATCAATAGATTTAACGGCACATCTCCGTTTTGATATGCAAGGTTTGAGTAAACATAGCGGTCGCACAGTACGTTTATTCCCCTGTCAAGCAATGGAATGATTTCCGTTTGCAGGTGTTCCGCTCTGTCCGCGGCAAAAACCAACGCAAGCGCTTCGCCGGACAAAATCTCTTTACGTTTGATCACGTCGCGCGCAAGACGCCCCGCCGCGTTGGAGTCGCTCGGTTCAAAAGCAGCGGCAACGGGAATTTGCAAATTTTGCATATGTTCGCGCAGCATATTCAACTGCGTGCTTTTCCCGCTGCCGTCGAGTCCTTCAAAAACAATAAACCGCGCCGGCTTCACAGACCCTTTATGGTTTCGGTTACATACGCCGCAAACTCTGCGCCGGTCGCACCGTCCGGCCGGCCGTTGACAACCATTTTCCATTCGGAAAAGCAGCAGATGTCAAGCGCCCTGTTGAAGCGCGCGGCTTCGTCCGTATAGCCAATATGGTTGAGCAGCATCGCCGCCGCTCTCATGATGCTTGCCGGGTTTGCGTATTGAGCGCGGCCCTCGGTGACCATCCTTGGCGCGGAGCCGTGTATGGCTTCAAACATCGCGTAGCGCTTGCCGATGTTCGCGCTGCCCGCCGTCCCCACGCCGCCCTGAAACTCTGCGGCCTCGTCCGTTAAAATATCTCCGTAGAGGTTAGGCATGACAAGCACCTGGAACTGCGTGCGGCGCACCTCGTCGATCAAGATGGCGGTCATTATGTCTATGTATCTTTCGTCCGCCGTTATCTCCGGGTGCTCCGACGCAACTTCGTTAAATATTTTTAAAAAATTACCGTCGGTCGTTTTAATTACGTTCGCCTTCGTCACGGCCGTAACTTTCGTGCGGCCGTGTTTTTTTGCGTAGTCGAACGCCGCGCGTACGATCCGCTCGCAGCCCTGCGCGGTCGCGACCGTAAAATCCACCGCGAGGTCCTCGTCTACGTTGATGCCCTTGCTTCCCACCGCGTACGCTCCCTCGGTGTTCTCGCGGAAAAATACCCAGTCGATGTTTTTTTCGGGTACGCGCACGGGACGCACGTTTGCGAACAGATCAAGCGCCTTGCGCATCGCCACGTTCGCGCTCTCAACGTTCGGCCACGGGTCGCCCGCCTGAGGCGTGGTCGTAGGCCCCTTTAGTATGACATGGTATTTTTTTATTTCGGCAAGCACGTCGTCCGGGATGGCCTTGTTTGCTTTAACCCTGTTTTCGATCGTAAGCCCTTCTATGTCGCTTAAAATAATTTTGCCGTATTTAATTTCCGGTTCCAGCAAATATTCCAGCACACTGCGCGCAGCTTCGGTTATAGCCGGCCCTATGCCGTCGCCGCCGGCCACTCCTATTTTTATTAACGGCAAAGCCGAATAATCAATAAATTCAGAATCCTCCTTCATGCGCGCCACCCGTTCGTACTGCTCCGCAAGAAGCTTGCCGAAGTGCTCTTTCGCTTTTTCTATTTTATCTTTAAGATCCACTTTTTTACCGTTCGCGCCGTTTATAAACGATATAAAACGACCGCGCCTTTCTTATTTTTTTGCTTTTTATACCGTTTGTCATCCGCAAAAATTTTCTCCGAATATTTCGTTTGCAACGGCAGCCAGCTCGCCGTCCGAAATAATTGTCACGCGGCCCTCGTCATACTGCGCGTCGACCCATTCCTTCATTTTGACAACGAATGGGTGGCGCTTGTCAAGCGCCCCGCTGCCGTGCAGGCCGTAAAACGAATTGAGCCAGTAAGCGACTCCCGCAAGGCCGGACGTCTGCGAAACCGCGATGCGCCAAGGCCGGTTCAAAATTTTTTTCGTGTCGAATATATTGTAGATTTCTTCGTTTTTCATCATGCCGTCCGCGTGGATGCCCGCGCGCGTCATGTTAAAATTTTCGCCGACGAACGGCGTCATGGGCGGGATAGTATAGCCTATTTCGTTTTTAAAATACTCCGCGAGCTCCGTGATTACATGCGGGTTCATGCCGTCTGTCGAGCCGCGCATTTGGGCGTATTCTACGACCATCGCCTCAAGCGGCGTGTTGCCCGTCCGCTCCCCTATCCCGAACAGCGACGCGTTCACCGCGCTCGCGCCGTACAGCCACGCATGGGCTGCGTTTGCAACAGCCCTGTAAAAATCGTTGTGCCCGTGCCATTCGAGAAGTTCGTTCGGCACATTGGCATGGTGCGTGAGCCCGTGAATGATCCCGTGTACGCTTCGCGGCAGCACCGCGCCCGGATACGTCACGCCGTAGCCCAGCGTGTC
>WRDG01000092.1 GCA_009783525.1 Defluviitaleaceae bacterium
AATTATATATCTTATTCTATACGTTGTAAATCTATTGTGTTAATGATCAATCGATTGTTTTACCGTTTACCTACCGCACATAAACCAACGCACGGTTCAGCAAATACGTAAGGTCGTCCGCTGCGACTTCCATGACCTCCGCGCTTTTTTGCTGCCCTGCACGGTCGCCGTTTAACGTGTTCGAAAAATCTATGTTTTGGATTATGGTTTTGCTTTCGGCCGGCACAGCCACTGCTACCGCAGCCGTAGACGGTATGGCAGCATTTTTTAATAACGCCGCCATGTTCATAATCGTGTTTAAAATATAAAACAGCATTAATTCGCGCAGCGCATCAAGCAAAACGCCGCTTATATTTTATGGTTTAACGATAAAACTCCGTGACGTTTTCGGTTTTAGTCACGCGGTTTAAATCAATGTCCTGACCCAGGCCCGGTTCTTCGTTTAAGGTTAAAAAGCCGTCCGGACCGAGCGGATCTCTTTTGAAAAAATTTGTTTTGTGATGCATTGAGCCGAGCAGATATTCCGCGTACGGGCTTACGTCCGGCGGCATGGAAGCGACGACATGCAATGCGGGCATAAGCGAATGGCCGTGCGGTATAAAAGTTGTGCCGTATACTTCGCACATGTCTGCGATACGCAGCGCTTCGGTGATGCCGCCGCACCACTCGGGATCGGATTGAATGACGGCGAACACGCCGTCGCGCAAGTAGGCGTTTACTTCCATCCTCGTATAAAGATGCTCGCCTGCCGAAAGCGGTATCGAAGTTTCATTTTTTAATTGCCTGTATGCATCCGCCATTTGCGGGCGTAAAATTTCTTCGATCCATATTGGGCGGACGGGCTCGAGTTCTTTTAAAATTGGGCGTGCGTAGCTTATGTTCCAACTCGTCCAGCAGTCAAACATCAAATCGTAGCCGTCGCCGAGCGTTTCGCGAAGCGACAGCGCGAGGTTAATATTTTTTTTCATGCCTTCTGTACCGTCGTTTGGGCCGTACCTAAAAAACCATTTTTGCGCGCGGATCCCCATGTCTTTTATTTTGACGGCTGCTTCGCGGGCTTCGTCGGGTTCGACAGAAAAACCGAGCGTGCTGGCGTAGGGTTTGACGCGGCTGCGTCCGCCGCCGAGAAGTTTATAAACGGGCTGACCCAAAATTTTTCCCTTTAGATCCCATAACGCGATGTCAACCGTGCTTATTGCCATCATCATCACGCCGCTGCGCGCATGCCGTTCGAAACGGCTCATTATGTCCCATATTAAGCGGTTTTCGAGCGGATCTCTACCGATTATGTATTTTGCGAGACCTTCTGCGGCGGTTATCAGTTGCGTGCGGTATTCAATCGGACCCATTGTGCCCTCGAAGCCGCCGTCCGTTGTAACCGTCAAAAAAACCGCGCATGCAAGCCGTTCGGCAAGCGCATCTTTCATTTGAATGTCCGGCTTGACGGTCGGGCTATTAAATTCATCGTAAATGTCAAGCGGGCCCGCGACGCGCTGCCATAAAAAATATTTCGGCGTGTACGGTATAGAGTGGCGGTCTATTCTTATTCCGGTGATTTTCATTGCAATCATCCTTTACAGTCTCCGGTCTGCGGGTTCGCTTTCCGCAACGGGTACTACAATCTTATTGTCGGAAGCATTTGCGTCGGTCTTTTTTTACACCAAAACTGTTTTTAAAAACCTCCCAGTGTATGAGCTTTCGCAACGGGCTACTTCTTCCGGCGTGCCGCACGCCACCACGAGTCCGCCTTCTTTACCGCCTTCGGGCCCGAGGTCGATGATGTGGTCGGCGCATTTTATCACGTCGAGGTTGTGCTCGATTATGATGCATGTGTGTCCGCCGTCCACGATCCTGTTTAGGCAGTCGAGCAGCCGTCCAATGTCCGACATGTGCAGCCCGGTCGTGGGTTCGTCCAAAATATATAGGTTGCGCGTACCTTTTTTCATTTTGGCGAGCTCGTACGCGAGTTTGACGCGCTGCGCCTCGCCGCCTGACAATGTCGAAGAACGCTGACCCAACGTGATGTAACCGAGGCCGAGCTCGTTCATTATGCCGAGCTTGTGTTTCAAGTATTTGATGTCTGAAAAAAATGACAGTGCTTCTTCCACAGTCATGTCGAGTACATCTGCTATGCTTTTGCCGCGGTATTTTATTTCGGTTCCTTCCTGCGAAAATCTCATGCCTTTGCATACAGGGCAAACAGATTCGATGTCCGCCATAAATTGCAGGTTGGACACGATCACGCCGTCGCCCGTGCAATGCTCGCAGCGGCAGCCGTTGGCGTGGGTGAGGCTGAAGTCGAGGGCGCGGTAGCCGCGCGCGACCGCTTCGTCCGTGCTTGCGTAAATGTCGCGGATCTTGTCGTACACGCCGACATATGTAGCGGGATTAGATTTGTTGCCTCGTCCGATCGGCGATTGGTCAATGTTTATCACCGAACTGATATTTTCGTGGCCTGTTAAATTTTCATGCCGCCCTGCTTCAATTCGGGCGGATTTTTTTACAATTTCGAGCTGCTTAAACAAAATTTCATTTATCAAAGTCGACTTGCCCGACCCCGAAACACCCGTGATGCATGTGATAACCTGCAGTGGGATTTTTACGTCGATGCGCTGCAAATTATTTTCGTACGCGCCGCATATGGAAATTGTTTTTTCGTTGATCTGCCTGCGCTTGTTCGGAACTTCGATTAATTTTTCGCCGGATAAATATGCCGCTGTAATTGATTCCCGCGAGTTTACGAACTCGCTGTACGTCCCTTCGGCGACGATGTTGCCGCCGTGTATGCCCGGTCCGGGCCCGACTTCGATCAAATAGTCCGCGTTTCGCATCGTTTCCATGTCATGTTCGACCACAACGACGGTGTTGCCAATATCGCGGAGCCGCTCCATTATGTGGATTACTTTTTGGGCGTCCCGCATGTGCAGGCCTATGCTCGGCTCGTCCATCACATAGAGCATGCCCATCAATTCGCTTGAAATTTGAGTGGACATTTTAATCCTCTGCATCTCGCCACCGGAAACTGAGTCGCTGCGCCGCGCCAAGCTGAGGTAGTACAGGCCGATGTCAAGCAGAAGCTGCAGACGCTTGACCATTTCCTGGACGATGCTTTTTGATACGTCTCTTACTTCGGCTTCGAACGTCAAACCTGTCAAATATTCCATCAGTTCCGGAATTTGCATGCGTGTGCATTGATCGATATTTTTGCCGCCCACCAAAACTTGCAGCCGTTGTTTTTTTAGTCTTGCCCCGTCGCACTCGGGACATATTTTTTCGACCATCACGTCGTTGATAAACCCCGGCTCCATCACTTCGGTGCCCATAGACTTGCGCACATAGTGTCTGTACCAATTCTGTATGTCGTTGACAAAACCGCCGAACGGCCATTCTCTTCCCACGAGCCAATTCCGCTTGCCGGAAAACGGCGGCTGAATCCATTTGACCGGAACGCCTTTAGAGCCGTAAAAAATGACGTCAACCGCTTCCTGCGGCAGCTCCTCAAACGGTGTTTCGAGGCTGAAGCCGAATTGTTCGGATACACTGTACATCATGCAGCTCCGGAACGAGTCTTTACCGCTCGGATTAAAAAGCGTGCTTTTTAACGCGCCC
The DNA here is from genome assembly GCA_009783525.1 of Defluviitaleaceae bacterium. Taxonomy (GTDB): domain Bacteria; phylum Bacillota; class Clostridia; order Lachnospirales; family WQUN01; genus WRDG01. Next base: position 3,610 of record WRDG01000092.1, read on the forward strand.
TTCATGATGCTTTTTTGCGGGTTTATTATTAAGAAACGCGGTTCGACCACATATGAAGTGCCAACGCCGGAACAAGTGCCGCAAGCCGAAGCGGGAGTATTGAACGAAAAATGGAAGGGTTGCATTTCGCAAAGGGCGAAATGGTGTTCGGGGCAGGCGAAACCCTCGAAAAATTTTGGGTTGCTGTAGTTTTCGGGTTCGATTTGGATGAAAAGCTCCTCTTCGAGAGACAGCATTGCCGCGTCGATAGACTTTGCGATTTGGATGTACATGTCCGGCCTGACTGTAAACCTGTCGATTAAAATCCGCATATCGTACGTTTTTGTTTCGTCGAGGTTCATTTTTTCTTTTGATGACAGGCTGTGCTGCACGCCGTCTATCGAAACCTTGCGGAACCCTTTGTCGCGGATTTTGTTAAAAATGAAGCTGTATTCTTCGCCGTAGGGCTTGTATATGGGCACGCTCAAATTAACGACCGTTCCAACGGGCAGGTTCGCAATTCGTTCAGCCATTTGCCCTGCGGAAAGCTGCGAAAGATTAAAGCCGCATGCCGGACATTGACCTTTGCCCGCCGTAGCGAAAAGCAAGCGCAAAAAGTCGTTAATGTCGGTCACGGTCCCGATTGTGGAACGCGGATTGTGGTTGCCTTTTTTTTGCTCGATGGCAACAACGGGCGACAGCCCTTTAATATAGTCAACCTTAGGTTTTTTTACCTGACCGATGCGTCCCTTGGCGTAATTTGAAATGCTGTCTAAAAACCTTCGCTGCGCTTCGCCGTAAAGCACGTCGAATGCAAGCGAAGATTTGCCCGAACCTGAAACCCCGGTGATGACGGTGATCTTGTCGCGCGGTATTTCGATGCTGACGTTTTTTAAGTTATTCTGTTTTGCTCCGGATATTTCGATGGTGGTCCGAACGGACATCATTGTGCCCTCCCGTTGTTTTATTTAGTCAAAGATGCGTTGGTGTATGCGATCTCGTCAACCACCGGTCGTCCCTTGGGAGTGATCCTGATCGTTTGAGTCGTTTTAAAGAAAAAACCTTTTTCGACCATATATTCCATTAGTTTATATAAAATATGAGGGCTTCCCGTTTTAAACTGCTTGACAAGCATTGTTGCCGTTCTCGGCTCGCCGTCCTGCATGTATTCGAGTACGGGTGCCGCCGCGGCCGCAAGATGCTTGTCGAGGTACGCATACATGACGCTTAGCGTTTGGCGGACATTTTCCGAACTTAATTCGTTCTTCATGGGACAACGGTAAACCGCGTCAATAATTTCCGGGTTAAGCTGCTCTGCGCGCATTAAAGCTTCGCGCGTGGGCGGTTCGCCGGCGGCCGCCATTTCGATTGCCGCAACGCATTCCGCCGCTTTAAGTATGTACAGAGCCGCGTACATGGGGTCGTTTTTTACCGTCAGCCACTTTTCAATTTTTTGCAAAAAAAAGACGAGGTCGCTGCACTGCCACAACAGGTACAAGCCTATGTCGCTTGAGCCGATTGTTTTTGCCTCATCGATCAGTTCCTGCAGAGTTTCATCGGTGCTGTAAACAATTTTTGACAACGCGTATATCGAATTCATAAACGACGCTCCGTTTGCGCGGTTGATGCTGCGCATAAATGACGTGCGTGTCATGATCGCCGCGTTTAAAATGATCCCGTTTTCTTCCACCGAATATTCGTATGTTGTTAAGTTTTGGTCCCGCACCACAACCGTGATGTCGATGTCACTTTTATGCCATACTGTATCGTAAGCGACGCTGCCTTCGACGATTACCGCCAGCACGTTTACGTCGGCTTTTACTTTGCCGGCGAACTTCCGCACCGCGTCGTCATATCTCTCCCTAACGTCCGCCAAAGACTCCATCGCACAGCCTCCCACAATAAATATAAACGGTTACAAATTCTACAAAAATTATTTGTATAAAACAAGTGTTCTGTTTTCGAAAATCGAAAATAATTTTGCAAAAAAAAAAAAACGGCCGCTGTAAGTGGCCGTTCAAAATTATTTTTAAAAAGACGAGTCGGCGTTTTTATCTCCAACAACAACGGTTATTTCGATTGAATTATTATTCCTGTAAATCGAAAGCACGGCTTTTTCGCCAACGTCTGTTTCGTCCAGCGCGGCTTTATAATCTTCGGCCGATGTTATCGGTACGCCGTTAAACGCAACGATCAAATCGTTTACTCTGAGGCCGGCGGTATCGGCGGGGCTGCCTGCTATTATTCGGCGAATCAAAATGCCGACAGACGGAAACGAGTAAGCGTCGCGTCTTGTTTCGTCTATTTCGGTAATTGTTTCGATGCCGATATAAGGGTCGGGCGTCGTCCCGGTTTCTTTCAAATTAATGAGAATTTCCCAAGCGATGTCGGACGGGATGCTAAAGCCCATGCCTTCCGCCACATAGCTTGCGATTTTCGCAGTATTAATGCCGATTACTTCGCTGTTCATGTTTACGAGCGCGCCTCCGCTGTTGCCGGGATTGATTGCGGCGTCTGTTTGAATAACGGTCAGTTTTTTTCCGTCGATCGAAATATTTTTGTTTATGGCACTTATTATCCCTTGTGTGGCGGTTTTTCCTTCGCCCATCGCATTGCCTATAGCAACGACGAGATCCCCTACCATCATGTTGCTTGATTTTCCGAATACGGCGCACTTGTACGGCACGCCGAGCTCGTCCAAATCTTTGCGAAGCACCGATATGACCGCGAGGTCAGACTGCGCGTCGCTGCCTATAAGCATAGCCGGCACGGTTTCTTTGTCGTCGAGCGAAATATTTACGCTTTCAATGCTCATGCCTTGCTCGCTCGAAATAACATGATGATTGGTTGCAATGTACACGCGGTCGTCGTCCATGTCGAAAATAATTCCCGAACCGGCGGATTCGGATTCGCGTCTCCTTCCGAAATAACTTGCGTATGATATGTTCACGCTTATGCTTACGACCGAATCCGAAACCGACTGTACAACATCCTTGTATCCGTTGAAACTTATGTCCGGACTCATTGGCAAATCGGTTTCGTTTACGAAAACAAACGGCAGGGCTTCTTCCGTTACGAGCGGTTCATATGCCAGCCTGCTCCCTATGGAATAGCCCAAGCCTATGCCGGCTCCGGCAGTAACGCCTCCGAGCGCGGCAACCATACAGACAATTACCAGTACCTGTTTGAAACTGAATCGTTCTTTCTTTTTTGGCTCGATGATTCTCGGTTCATCGGAGTCCGATTCAAAATTGTAATTCATTTTTTTTCCGCCCTTCATCATATTCTCGTTTAGATGCGGCAATTATAAAACGGAGTTTGAATTTTTAAATGAACGGAATATGACTTAAATGTAAATGATTGTTTTAAGCTTCCAATCTGCAAGCGCCGATATGTGTTTTGCGTTTTCGCCCGCGATAATTTTTATTCCGAATTTATGTTTTTCGGCAGCGCAGTTTTTTGTTTCATTAACTCCGCATATACCATGCAGCACGAACGAAAGCCCCGCATGGTTATTATTTAAAGTAAAACTAATTCGATTTCCGTTGCGCTTCGCAAAAATATTTAATTTTTTTACGCCTTTTACGTCATACAGATCAATTTCCGTTTCTATAAGTCCGTAGACATGGATCTCGGCGTTTTCGGCATAATTATATTCGACGCCCGCCTCGCCATCACCGAGCGGCAAAAGCGTGTTGGGCGCGACCCAAACGGGCAGCCCGAAATAATCGTAAGTTTCCGTTTTATAAAATCCGCCCGTTGTAGTTTCGCCTGTGAACAAATGCGTGTAAACGCCTTCGGGCAAATAATATTCCGCGCTGCCGCAATCGTTCAATATAGGCGCAACCACCAGCGATTCGCCGAAGCAATACTGCTTATCCAAATAAGCGCATGCGGGGTCGTTTTCGAACTGCAGAGCCATGGGCCGCATGACGGGCAGACCCGTTTCGCATGCTTTTGCGGACTGCGCGTAAATATACGGCATGAGTCTGTGCTTCCACTGGGTAAAAAATTTTAAAACTTCCGACGCCTCATCGCCGAAGAACCACGGCACACGGTACGACTCGTTGCCGTGCAGCCTCGAATGGGTCGAGAACAAACCAAACGCGACCCACCGTTTATACAAATCTGCCGTCGCCTTAGAGCTAAAACCCGAAATGTCGTGGCTCCAAAAAGGGAACCCGCAAAATGCGAGCGAGAGGCCGCCTCTTATCGTTTCCGCCATCGAAGGATAATGAGCCTCGCTGTCGCCGCCCCAATGCACAGGAAAATTTTGCCCGCCCGCCGTGGCGCTCCGCGCGAAAACGACGGCTTCGTTTGCGCCGCGTTTTTTTTGCAACAGCCCGAATACGGCTCTGTTGTACAGATATGTGTAGTAGTTGTGCATCCGTTCCGGATCTGATCCGTCATGCCACATGACATCGGTGGGCACCCTCTCGCCAAAATCGGTTTTGAAACAGTCGACGCCCATGTCGAGAAGCGCCGAAAGCTTTTGCAAATACCATTCTGTCGCATCCTCATTTGTAAAATCGACAAGACCCATGCCGGCCTGCCAAAAATCCCACTGCCAAACGTCCCCGTTTTTATTTTTAAGCAAGAAGCCGCGCT
>WRDG01000093.1 GCA_009783525.1 Defluviitaleaceae bacterium
AAATGCCATGAACGGTTTTATTGAACTGGCGAGAAAAATTTTGTAAATAAATTTAAGTCCTTGTTTGACAATAGGTAAACCAAAATATAAAATACTTTTACTTGTATAATAAACGAGGGGTTTTTTTTGCCCTTGTAAACGAGGGGTTTTTTTGCCCGGTAATTTAACAGGCAGGGAGCGTGTTCTGGCCGCGCTCAACTTTGAAGAAACAGACCGCGTTCCAATCGATATTGGCGGCATGGGTTCCACGGGCATTAACGCGATCGCTTACCGTAACCTAAGGAAGCATTTCGGTTTGCCGGGTTTGGTCAAGGTCTACGATGTCTACCAGCAATTGGGTTGGGTGGACGACGACGCAAAAGATATTTTGGGCGGCGACGTGGCGCAGGTTTTTAAGCGGCGCGGCGCGTTCGGCATAAGCCGCGAAAATTGGAAGCAAGGCGAGATGACGGACGGAAGCGAGTGCTTGGTGCCCGAAGGTTTTTCGCCGGTTAAAAACAGCGCCGGGCAATTTGTCATTTTGGACGAAAACGGAAATACCGTTGGCAAACGGGCAACGGACAGCCATTATTACGACGGGGTTTTTTTTCCGTACGGCAAAGCCGAAACCGAAGCCGGCATAGACGCGGTTCCTATGGATTATTTTAGCGAGGAAGACCTCGCTTTTATTGAAAAACAAGCCGCTGTACTAAAACAAAAAAATGATCGGGCGGTGCTGCTCGATTTTGGCGGCGACATATTGGGGGCCGGGCAAAATAACTGGGGCTTTGAAAAATTTATGGAATACATGATAACCGAGCCCGGTTTGGTGCGTTATTACTTAAACAAATTAACCGAGTGCCACATGGAAAATTTAAAAAATGTGTTGAACCGGGCAGGCAGGCACATCGACGTAATAAATTTTTGCGACGACCTCGGCTCGCAGCAAGCGCCGCAGCTTTCGCCCGCGATGTACCGCGAAATAATTCTTCCCTGTCACAGGAGGCAGTTCGGATTTGTACGGGCTAACTATCCGCATATAAAAGTTTTTTTGCACAGCTGCGGAGCGATCAAGCCGCTGCTGCCGGACTTGATAGACGCGGGGCTTCAGATCATAAACCCTGTGCAAATTTCTGCGCGGGGAATGGATCCGGCCGTGCTTAAACGAGAGTTCGGCAGAGATCTCGTTTTTTGGGGCGGCGGAGCCGACATGCAGTCGTTCGTGCCGTTCGCGGCGGCAAGCGAAATAAAAAAACACGCCGAAGAACTAATCTGCGTTTTTGCAAAAGGCGGCGGCTTCGTTTTTTCGCAGATACATAATATCCAAGCGGATGTACCGCCGGATAAAATCGCCGCGATATTTTCGGCCGCAAAAAAATATGTCAGACAGTTCGGGGGTTATTGATGAAAAAATCAAAATTAATTAAGCGCTTTTGCGTCCCCGACGAATACAGAAACGAATTTTCAACGTTAAACGCGAAAAACAACAGCGTTGCGGCAAGAATTTTATCGGCCTTGCTGATCACGTCGGTTTTGCTGACAATTTTTTATTATTACGCTTTTACGTCGGACGGCTGGTCAAAGGGCATCTTCGAACAGATAATGCCGCTCAACATAACGTGCCTGTGCATTTCGGCCGCGGTTTTCGTTTCTCTCTATTTCATTAACAAATCGAAACTGCCGCTGCCGCATGTTTCAGAAGCGATCGCCTTTGCGGCGGCTGCCACTGCGATTGTGTACGCAGCCTACAGCAGCCACTTAGAAATTACGGTCGACGGCATAAAAAATATCAACCTTGCGATAATAATGTTTTTTGCAATCGGCTTTTTCTTACATTTCAGATTGGTCGCCACGTTAGCGCTCGAGCTGCTGCTCGCGCTTTCGGTGGCGTTTTTTATGTACGTCGGGCGGCACGAAATAACAAATCTGATTCCGTGCGTCGTTTACCTTACCGGCGCTTATGTGGTCTCTTCGTTTGCAGCCTGCGTATTTTGGCTCATGCGCAAAGATAATTTCGTGGGCACAAAAAATTTAGAGCTGATCGCTTCGTACGACAAGCTTACACGCATACGGAACAGGCGGAGCTTCGACCTTTATTTCGAGCAGGAGTGGCACAGGCTTTGCTCAAGCGGCGAAAGCCTTGCGCTTTTTATTATAGACGTCGATTTTTTCAAAAAATATAACGACACATACGGCCATCAAGCCGGCGACAAATGCCTGGCGATTGTCGCCGCGGTAATTGCGGATTCGGTGCGCAAGTCAGACTTTGTGGCGCGCTACGGCGGCGAAGAGTTTGTCGCGGTGCTGTCGGGCATAAACAACGAAACGGCGGAAAAAATAGCCGGCAAAATGCGCAAGGAACTCGCCTCGCGCGAAATACCGCACACCTCATCCGTAACGCAGTATGTCACGGTAAGCATTGGCTGCATGATCGGCAAACCGTCGCGGATGGAACACAGCCTGAGCGAATTTATCATGCTGGCGGACAGCGCCTTATACATGGCAAAAAACACCGGGCGCGACCGTTTTGTAATCAATCCCGAATCCGAAAGCAAGGTGTTCGATGATTAAGGATTCGATGATTAAGGATTCGATGATTAACTCGATTTTACGCGAAAAAAATCACGGCATTAAAAATTATCTTAAATTCAAATTCGATGATGAGCAAATAATCGTCGAATATAAAATTGATTAAAAACAGGAGGCTTTTATGCCAAAAAACAACGGTTATGTATGGTTCAACGAAAAAGATACCACGCGAAATCCTTACGCGGCGTTCCGCCGAACATTCGAGCTCGATAAATTACCCGAAAAAGCGGAGCTTAACCTTTTCGCCGATACCGTCTATAAAATTTATGTTAACGGAACCTTCGCGGGCTTCGGTCCGGTCAGGTTCGACCCGCGCTTTCCGCAATACGACACCTACGATTTGAAACCATTTTTAAAACGCGGAAAAAATGCGATCGCAATATTGGTAAACTTCCACGGACATAAGGTTTTTAAAAGCATCCCGTGCGTCGCCGCTTTAAAAGCATGGGGCACGATTACTCTGCACGGCGCGGACGACGCAATCGACCTTTGCACGTCGTCCGGATGGAAATGCAAACGTCACGCGGCGTACGACCGTTACACGCCAAAACTGTCGTTCGCGCTTTTCGCCCAAACACACTTCGACCAAAAACGTTTTGACGACGCATGGATTAACGCGGATTTTAATGACGGCGACTGGCCGGACGCGGTGCCGCTTGCCGACCAAAATGCGTTCGGAGAGCTCGAGCCGAGAGAAATTCCGTTTATGTCGCTCGAAAACATTGCGCTTACAGAAAAAGTCCGCGTCTTTCCGTTAGCCGAAAGCGAAGACATATATTCGTTCATGCTGCCGATACCCGACAACTTTTTTTACGAAAACGACCCCAACTACAAAACCGATTATTTGTCGAGGATGACCTGGGCCTCATACATATACTCGTCCGTCGCGCAAACGGTAAATATCGGCGGGACCATTTACGAATCGGTTTATATAAACGGCAAGCCCGCGGAAGGCCGCTTCGAAGACGAAGGCCGGCCTATGCGCTACAATTTCCATGCCTCGTTAAACGCTGGCTGGAATTATATTTTTAACGAAGGCGGCGTATCGGACATTGCAACCGGTTACATCGGCCTGCCAAAACATAAAGGGTTGATTTTATCCGCGGATAAAAATCCCGCCAGCGGGTTTTTATTCAAGCACACGCCCATCCTGCCGCTCGAATCGAAAAATGCGTTTGAGGCCATGCAAATGCCGTGGCCCGAAAACATTGATATTTTTTCGCTTACGGGCTTGGAGCCGGAAGAAAGCTGGAAAAAAACCGTCCGCGGCGGCTGGGTTTACTCCACAAAAAAGCAAAAGGGAGAATGTCCGTGCCGCGAGGCAAGCTGGGCCGTTTATGACCCGAGTGTCGAAACAGTCGCGCCCGAAAATATAAACGGTTTTGTTTTTCAAAAACGAAAGTATCCGCACGGGTTCGCGCTGCTGTTCGATATGGGCCACATGAAGCTCTCGTTTCCGTGCCTGCGTTTATCGGGCGTCAAGGGCGCGACCGTCGACTTTTTATACAACGACCGCCTGACCGCAGACGGCAAGCATGTGCGCCAGCAATTTTGGATCCCCCTCGGAGACAGGCTCGTCTGTTCGGAAGAAACGATTAACTTTTCGGCGATCCAGCCCCGTGGTTTTAAAGTGATGAGCATTACGGTTACAAACGCGACGGAAGACGTCACGTTGGAACGCATCGATTTCCGTTCCGCACATTATCCGGTGAAGCATATAGGCAAATTTGAGTGTTCCGACCCGAAGCTCAACGCAATTTGGGAAATTTGCGCTCGTTCGCAGGAAACCAATATGGAAGACGCATACGTCGACTGCGTGGACCGCGAGCGCGGCCTCTATACGCTGGACGTGCTTGACCAGTACCATACCAACCTCGCCTGTTTCGGCGACCATCTGCTTTTAAAACGCGGGCTGGAACTGTACGCGCAGTCCGCGTACAACGGGATGTTCCGCGCCGTGTATCCTAACACCGGCACATACACTCTGCCCGACTTCGCGCTTTATGCCGTCGACGCTTTTTACAGCTGGTACAGGCAAACCGGTGACAAAGCGTTTATCGAACGCTGGTGGGACGACATAAAAAAGAACCTCGACGTATTTACGAGGCTTTCGGATTCGCACCCTGACTTGCTCATGAACGGTGACCCTCCCGACCGCAATAACCCGGAAGACGTACGGACATGGCATTTGGGCGACGGCGGATGCACCGTTTCAAAAGGGATCAACTGCATTTACTCCTGCCTTTATTTGATCGCGCTGCGCGGCGCAGAATTTCTTGCGTCGCAAATAGGCAGGCTCGAAGAGTCCGCGGAATTTAAACGCCGCATTACGATACTTGAAGCCGCGATACCCAATACTTTTTGGAACGAAAAACTTGGATGTTTTTCCGACAATTCCGAAATGAAATATTTTTCGCCGCACGCTTCGCTTTTTGCGGTGCGCGCGGGTGTCGTAGCCGAAAACCTTCTGCCCGCGTTAAAAAAACATGTCGCAGAAAAACTCACGCCGTTTTATAAAAATGGAGTCAACCCGAAGGACGGCGTCGGCTTTACGCTGAGCTACGCATATTATATGTTCGACTCGCTTTACAAGGCGGGGTTGTACGAAGTTGCAGAAAACTGCATGAACGAAGGCTGGGGATGGTTTTTAACGCAGGGTCTTAAAACGACGCCGGAACACTTCGACCTCGAAGCGAGCCAATGCCACGCATGGGCCTCCGGACCCGCATATGTGATGTCAAAGCATATTCTCGGCATAGACTTTAATTTTATAGACGGGCTCGAAAAAGTTAACGTGCACGTAAAAACATCCGACCGCATAAAATGGGCCAAGGGTATTTTCCCGCACCCATGGGGCGATATAAAAATCGAGTGGCACAAAGAGAACGGCAAATATGTTTTCGACATGCTCGAAGCTCCCAAAGGCGTCGTCTGCACGTTAACACATTAAAAATTTATTTTCGGAAGGCGGACGCCCGTTTGTTTAACAATCTGAAAAAAAAATGCAAGCCGAATGATTGGTCGGATTTTAACCTCGAAGGTTACAGCGTACCCGTAACCGGCTTCATCCATTCAAAAAACAATCCGTTAGAAAACGGAATGGCTTTCGGCGGCGTCGGCACCGGCTGCATCGATATTGAATGCGACGGCACGATCGGATTTGTTAGCGCGTTCAATTCGCTTTCGCCCAGGCGCGGGCCCGTCAACATGCCTATGTTCGGCATATCCTGCGGCAGCGAAAGCTTCCTGCTCTCGACCGCGCCTTTAAAGAACTATCCCGAAGACAGCCTCAACAACGTGCAGCTTCGCCGAGCGGCCCCCGCAAAAGACATTTTTTACTTCGGGCATTATCCGATGCTCGATATGGAATATATAACCGATTCGCCCGTGCGCGTCTCCTCGCGTTTTTACACGCCGTTTTTTCCGGGCGACGCCGCGGGTTCGAACACGCCCGGCGGTTTTTTTGAGTTTTACATAAAAAATCCGACCGACCGCCGGCTTGAAGGAAACCTCGTGTTCAGTTTCCCGGGCCCGTCCGCCGAAGAAGCGCGCGGCAATTTAAAATTCAAACATTCGGTATCGAAACACGGCGGCGCAAAAATTTTAACCGTCAAAAACAGCGACAAGCTCGGTTATAGCATGGGCGTGATTGCGGACGCGACGGATTCGCCAAGATTTGCCGCGGGCGGCTGCCTCAATGTGGACGGCAACTATTGGTCGCACATCGGGCACGCGGGAACAGGCGGCGGCCACGAATACAGGCTCCCCCTCGCCTACGACCAGCCAGGCGGATCCGTAAGCGCGGGCTATGACGCCGGACCGGGCAAAACCGTCCGCATCACGTTCGTATTAAGCTGGTACGCGCCCTTCGTGCAAAGCGGCGGCGCGCCGATCTGCGGCGACCGCGGCTTTACCGACGGCCGCACGGGCGAGAACAACAACAAAGAATACACGCATATGTACGCGAAAAGATATTGCTGCCCGTTAAACGTTGCGCGCCGCCTTATCGACAGCGCCGCGGACATCAAGCGGCGCATCGTCGCGTGGCAGAGCGTCGTTTACGCAAATAAAATTATGCCGGGCTGGCTAAAGGACACGCTGATAAACGGCCTGTACGTGATAACCGAAGACAGCCTGTGGGTGCAGAGCAAGCCTCCGGTCGGCCGCTGGTGCAAAAACGAGGACGGCATTTTCGCCATGAACGAATGCCCGCGCGGCTGCCCGCAGATGGAATGTATACCGTGCAGTTTTTACGGTTCGCTGCCGATCGTTTATTTTTTTCCGGAGCTCGCCGTTTCTACGCTGCGGACGTTTAAGGCCTACCAGTATGAAGACGGCGCGACGCCTTGGGTCTTCGGCGGCTGCACTGTAGGCAGCGCGCATTACGAATTGACCACCCCGAGGCGCGGCTATCAGGTGACCACCAACGGCATTTCGTACGCGGCGATGGCAGACAGAGCCATACGTTATCTTAACGACAGAGCGCTGCTCGACGAATTTTATTGTTCATTAAAGCGCAACATGATTTACACGATGGAGCTTAACACGGAACCGGACGGCGTCATCAGTTTCCCCAACCGCCGCGCAAGCGAGTGCTGGAACTACGAAACGGAATGGTTTGAAGTATGCGGCTGGGAAGGCATGGCCGCCCACGCGGGCGGGCTGCATTTGGCACAGCTGCGTATCCTCGAGCGCATGGCCGCAGAAAAAGGCGACACAGAATTTTTAAAGCGGGTTCAAACTTGGATTGCCGACGGGCAAAAATCGATGGAAGAAAAAATGTGGATCGAAGCGCCGCAAAAATATTATCTCAATTTTAAAAACGAAAAGAGCGGAAACGTTTCCGATTATATCTTCGGGTATCAGTTGGACGGCGAATGGATAGCGCGGTTCCACAGCCTCCCGCCCGTTTTCGATCCCGCCCGCGTGACCGAAACGCTCAAGACCGTTTTTAATAACAACGTGCGCTTAAGCAAATTCGGAGCGGCAAACTACGTCACGCCCGAAGGCGAACTCGCCTACGAAGGCGGCGGGCTCGGCATCGAATACAACGCGAACGATTTTTTTCCGCCGGAGCTATTGATGCTCGCCATGACCTTCATGCAGGACGGCAGGCTTAGCGACGGGCTCGGCTTGGCAAAGCGCTGCATGCACGAAATCGTTTGCGTGCAGGGCAAGAGTTTCAACTCGCCAAACCTCATCCGCGGCGACCGTACGCAGTCAACCTTCGGCAACGATTATTATCAAATGCTCATGATTTGGGCGCTGCCCGCCGTGATTGAAAATAAATCCCTCGAAGAATACGGAAGCGACGGCAGTTTCGTCAAAGAAATAATTAAAGCGGCGAAATAAAAAAACGCTTTTTTCAATAATGACAACTAAATTTGTATAAAAAAAAACCGCTGCATCACAGCGGTTTTTTTTTCTGCTTATTTTTCGTTTACTTCTTAACCTTAAACATCGCCACGAGGCTGCGCATCGTTTCCGATTGGCTCGACAGTTCCTGCGAAGCTGCCGCAGTTTCTTCCGACGTTGCGGAAGTGTTCTGCACAACTTCGGTTATCCTCGAAAGCCCTTCCGCAACTTGGTTGACAGAGTCCGCC
>WRDG01000094.1 GCA_009783525.1 Defluviitaleaceae bacterium
CCTCGCTTCGTCCATATAATCCTGCGTGAAATTGATTTCGTCCGCAAAAAGCGCGCCGTTAGTCGCGCCGAAACATCCGAAGGCGTCGGCGGAAAACAATGTTTTGCTTGACGCGTCGTATGTAAGCATGACTTCGGGCCAGTGAACCATTGGCGCCATAACGAAATGAAGCTGATGGCGGCCTGTATTTAACACATCGCCTTCTTCAACGACTTGAACGAATGCTTCGGTATTTACCAAATAAAATTGCGAAAGCATCGTTTTCGTTTTTGCGTTGCAAATAATTTTGACGTCGGGATAAAAAGCCAAAATATTTTGGACAGAAGATGAATGATCGGGCTCCATATGTTGAATAATTAAATAATCCAACGGCCTGCCGTTTAAAACCGCCGCCACGTTTTCCAAAAACCTGTCGCGCACGGATTTATCCGCCGTATCAATCAGCACGGTTTTTTCGTCAACCAGCAGATAGGAATTATACGAAACGCCTTTTGGCACCGCGTATACTCCTTCGAAAAGAGCAAGGCGGCGGTCGTCTGCCCCAACCCAAAACAAATCTTCGGTAATCTTTTTTTCGCAATGCATTATTCTTTGCAACCCCCATCGCCGCAAACGGTTTTTTCGCTGTCCGCTTTTGCCAAAAATTCCGGAAGCTTCATGCCTGTCATTTCGAATAGGTCGTTTATCGGGGGTATCGCCTTCATTAGTCCGGAAATAAAGTTTGCGGTCGATGTTTTTTCGCCGTTAGCGCCGTCCCAAACAGTTATCTTGTCTATTTTGATTCCGGAAATTGCGTCAACCTGGATGCGGAGCAGGTCTTCCATTTTATCCGCGAGCATAAGTCTTAATGCGTTGCCCGCGTCGCCGCCCGCTGCGTTTACCACCTGCGCCAAGCCCGTCGCTTGTTTTGTCAAAATTTCTTGTAAACCTCTCGCTTCCGCTTCTTTTAACAGGAAAATGGCGTCGGCTTCGCCGCGTGCGCGGCGGCGTGTCTGTTCGGCTTCGGCTTCGGCTTGAATTTCGATTTGGCGTTTGTCTATTTCTGTTTTTATGATTATGTCAGCTTCAAGCGTGGCTCTTTCGCGTTCTGCACGCGCTTGTTCGGCGAGCTGCTCAGCTAAGTACGACGCTTCCAACGCTTTTGCGGATTGAATTTTTTCCGCCGAAATAGCTATTTTTAACGCTTCGGCTTCTTTCTCGCGGCGCAAAGCGTTTGAATTTGCTATTTGAACCTGTGCAGTATTTTCGCCTTCAATGGCACGTGATTCGGCGGAAGCCACTTCGACGCGCTGGTCGCGCCTTGCGTTTGCTTCGCCGATCGAACCGTCGCGATCCTTTTCGGCGACGGACTTTTTGGCGTCGTTTATTGCTTTGGCCGCCGCTTCGCGGCCAAGTGCGATTATGTATCCCGATTCGTCCGCGATGTCTGTTACGTTAACGTTGATCAAACGCAATCCAATCTTTTTAAGTTCTGTTTCTACATTATAAGAAACAGCTTCTAAAAATTTATCGCGGTCTGTATTTATTTCTTCAATGTCCATCGTTGCGATTATAAGACGCAATTGGCCGAAGATTATGTCTTTGGCAAGCTCCTGTATCTCGGACAGGCGAAGGCCGAGCAAACGCTCCGCCGCGTTTTGCATGACGCTTTGGTCGGTGGATATGCCGACCGTGAAACGGCTCGGCACGTCTATACGGATGTTCTGCTTCGACAGCGCGCTTTTTAAATCAACCGAAATCGACATGGGCGTCAAGTCTAAATATTGATACGCCTGAATGACCGGCCATACGAACGCCGCGCCGCCGTGAATGCAAATGGCCGAACGGGTTGTGCCGTCTTTATGCGAGCCGACCTTGCCGTAAATGACCATTACCTTGTCCGACGGACATTTTCGGAAACGCGAAAGTATTAGTATGAACAACGAAAATGCGAGGACGACTCCTACGGTTATAAGAATGGGAACCTCCGGCTTGATCGCTCCGCTTGCTTGCGATAAAAATGCTAATCCGTTAATTTCAATGCTGCTCATTGTCAATTTCCTCCGTTTCACTGATTTTTATTTTTCTTTTTGTTACGATCAGCGTTTCAGAACCGGCAATGCCCACTATCGATATTTCTTCGCCGGCTTTTATTTCTTCTTCGTCGTCGGTTACCGCTTCCATTTCGGAAAACTTACCTTGCAGGACCATTGTGATCTTGCCGCCGATTTTCCGTCCGGGCGGGATCCTGATGTAAACGTTGCCCGTTTTGTTTAAGGCGTTTCGTATATCTACATTGCCGCTGTGCTGGAGCTTGAGCATCCAAACGAATGCGTACGCCGTTAGGAGCATGGAGATCGCTCCCGCCCAAAACGCCAATGTAAGGGACAGCGTCGTGTTTAAGCCGCCGCGCAGCATGGCCAAACCCGACCAGCCGAAAACCGTAAAAAAAGCGATGAAGCCGCGCACGGTAAAAACTGTCAAGCCCGGATCGCCGGAAGCTTCCGACGCAACCAAATTGGTGGCGTCCGAATCGTACGCGGATGCGTCGAAGCCGCCGCCTGCCGCATCCGGCGTTCCGCCGTCAAATGGCGCACCGCCGTCGAGCGGTGTTCCGCCGTCAACCGGAGCTTCCGCTCCACCCTCGACCGCTCCGCCTCCGCCCAAACCGATCACCAACAAAACCGTTTGAATGAGCAGCACAACCGTCGAAGGGATTGCAATCAAAGCAAGCCCCTGTTCCAATGTCGCAAGTGATTCCCACCAAGCAATCATAAAAGTTCCCCTCTCAAAAACCGGAGTGTTTCCTTTCAGGAAACAACTTCCGGTTACCGGAGTATTTCCTTTCAGGAAACAACTTCCGGTTACCGGAGTGTTTCCTTTCAGGAAACAACTTCCGGTTACCGGAGTGTTTCCTTTCAGGAAACAACTTCCGGTTACCTAATAAAAACTTGTTCTGTAGATGCCGTTTTCTGCCTTTGCGTTTGTTGGGTCACACATCAGCGATCTTTTAAACGAAATTTCCGCTTCTTTATAATCGCCATTGTTAAATTGTCTAACGCCTTTGTTGTACAGCATCGACGATCGCAGACTTTTATTTGCGAGCTGCACAAAAATATGCGCCATACCGCCCAAGCAAACTAACGCGGCAAGGCCAACGGCCCATAAACTGTCTAAGAACAGGCTGCCCGCGATGGCAAGGAGACCTACGACCCCCAGCATCATATTGATTTTATAGCCGACCGGCGACATTTTATCACGCCCTTCGGTTACGATCATATCGGAAGCGCTTCCGCTGCCCGTCTTTCTTTTTTTAATTTGCTGTTCGTCGTAATCATTGGGACGCGGACGCGGTTTTGGCAATTTTGCCGTCGATTTTAAAATTCTGTATTCAGAGATTTTGTTGTCGTATAGCTTGAAGAGAATATGGAGCGTTGTTTTAAGCGGCTTGCCGCTTTCCGATTTGACTTTTTTGTTTACGTTAAGCAAATAAAACCGGTTTTGTTCGTAAGTGTCGAGCGGAGAAATGCAAATCATTCTGTTTGTCTTACTGTATGAAATGTCGGTGCGCATTATATAGCCTTCGGTATCGGTTACGTCCATCGTTTTATCCGAAACCGTCGACTCGTCCAATGGAATGTTGAAACGGATGTACCAATATATAACATCGGTTGCCCCGTCGATGTTGGTTTTGATTTTATTCTTTAAATTGGGCTGAGACGTCGCTATCTTGATCCGATCGTTATCCAAAGGCCGGCACCTGCTCTCGAGAGTCACAAAATTATACCCAACCTACGCATAAAATGTAAACAAAAATCATCGCCCGCGGCATATTGCATTTGTCCGTCCAATTCCGTCAAAGGAAGGCGATCAATCAATCCGCTCAAATTTTTTCGTTTAATCCTGCGGTAAAACGTAACGGGAATCCGGTATCCTCCGATGCTTATTCCCTCCGTATCTTTTATGTCTATATGTCCGGAAATTTTATCGGCCAGTTTAAAATAACAGTCTTCCCAATTTCCGACATGAAGCACCGGGTCGACGCACAATCTTACCCGCCAGCCCAAGCCGATCGCTTTTTTTATGCAATCCAATCTTTTTTGTAATGACGGCGTTTTGTGTTCGTAGCGTAAAATTATTTCGTCGGGAGATAATGTCCACGAAAGGATTAAATTTTTTGGCGGGGTTAAATGCTCGACGGCAAAAAAATTCGCGCTTTTTGTTCGCACTTCAAATAAAGAATTGCAAGAAGGGTTTGCATTTAAAAAATTTATCCACGCGCTTACGTAATTGAAAAGCAGTTCGAACGCGAGCAAGTCGGAGTCGTATGACAAAGCGCAGTACATTGCGTCTTCGCGAAGAGCGGCATCCATATAATCTTCGACGTTTACGAACGCTACGACATTGGCCGAGGAGTACATTCCGCGCAAATAGCAATATTCGCAGCCGTAAAGGCAGTTCATCATTTGCGTCGCGTAAAAAAACCTGCTATGGCCAAAACTGTCGCAGTTTTGCGAGCCTTCGGTTAAATACTTACTGTCACGGACAGCCAGGATCAATTTCGGGCTGTTTTTTTGCGCGGTAAAATTTTGTCCGGGCTTGTTGAAAACATCCTTGTAATGCTTTACTAAAATAATCCGCGAATTTTTTAGCCGTGTTGCAATTTGATTTGTAAGGGGAAATTTTTGCGCGGCTTCTTCTATATAAATATGGCTGAAGATTATGTTTTGCACGGCTCATCTCCCGTCAAATCAAAAAGCCTTTTCGTTAAACCGTTAAATAAAATTTTTGATTCATTTTTTGATTTTAATGAAACATTTATGTTCTCGTTTAGTATTTTAATTAACAAATCCGTTCCGTTGTTATTTTTACATGCCGACGCAGCGCGTTCCAGCATTTTTTGCTGACAGAACGAAAGTTTCAAATTGGCGTTTACGGCGTCAAGCAATAATTTTTCTTCGCGTGCAAAAAGCGGCTCGCCCGTATGTTCATTCATAATTTCAAACAACCACGGTAATATTTTTTGCGCCGCGTTTTCCATAATGCCGGCAGCCTTTTTTTTAGTGACGCCGCCTGCGTCCGCACCGTGATCCGAAACGATTTTAAGGACGATTATTTTTTCGGGAGCTAAAAATTTTAACGCGGTTTGATAAAAAAAAGCCGCTTCCATGTCAAAAAAATCGAATGAGCATTCGCCGCCGTTTATTACACGGGGAAAACTTGCCAGGCTGCCCTCCGTAAATTCGTGTTTGTAAAGCATTTCTGGATAAACGGTGCAGCCGGCCGCAGAATCGACCAGCACGTTCGGATACACGACGGAACCAACAGACAAATTTTTATTCGAACCGCACATGCCTACGTTCAACAGCCATTCGGAATTTTTTTGCGCAAGAAAAAAAGCGGAGCCTGCCGCCGCGTTTACCGGGCCGGTTCCGCACACGCACAATGACGCTCCGCTGCTTTTATACATGTCAAACGGCATATGTCCCGTTTGCGAAATTATTTTTTTCATTTTAAGCCTGTCGATAAAAGGGACTGCTTCGCAATGAAGAGCCGTGACAACACCAAGCATGGGTATTTGATGATTGACTCGATTTTGAGCGATGAAAATCCCGGCATCAAGGGATTTTTCCAAATGCATTATTGATGATTTGCAATTATTCATTAGACGCACAGTTTAATATTTTGTAAGTGTCGTCCGGCAATCCGTGCATGCCGAAGCATGTGATATCTTCGCGGCTGTTTGCGCCGTGCCAGTCGGTGCCGCCGGATATAAGCAAATTGTTGTCCTTTGCTATTTGCCCGTATTTTATTCTCTCATTTTCGCCGTGCGCCGGATGAAAAACTTCAATGCCGTTAAGCCCGTGGCGTATTAATTTAATAATCATTTCGTCGTCGTTGAATAAAAACGGATGCGCAAGCACGGATATGCCTCCGGCTTTTTTTATTACATCGATCGCTTCAAAAGCCGTGACCGTACAGCGAGAAACATATTTTGGATTTTGCGGCCAAAAATATCTTCCCTTTAATTGGCTGTAAGTCATGCCCGGCACCAAATATCCGTCGGCTTCCATTGCGGCCGTTATGCATGTGCCCGATATTCTGTCCAAACCGGGAAATTTTGCCGTTACATTGTCCCATTCATAATTAAAAATCCCTTGACTTACGGCATTTTCAAAATTTAAACGCGTGCTTTCGGTTTTTTCAAGCGCCATGTGATGTAAAAAATCCGCAAGGTCGGCGCTTTCGGTATCGATGAAATATCCGAGCACATGGATCATCTGATGGTTTATTTCCGTAGAAATTTCTGCTCCGGATATTATCCTGACATTTTTATTTTTTAACGAGCCGTTTGCTAAACGGTATGCAGCCGTCGTGTCGTGATCGGTTATTGATATGACTGCCACGCCGTTTTTTTCGGCCAGGTCCGCGAGTTTTTCCGGGCTGTCCGTACCGTCAGAATATGTCGAATGAAGATGCAAGTCGGCGTACACGGCGACACCTCCGTTTTTTTTATTATCATATCATTGATATGATAAACTGTGCAAAAACGAAACGGAGCTTCTTGATGGATCTGTTCTTGTCGATCGCGCTGTACAGCATTGTCCCCATTTTTATTTTGGTTATGTTGGGCTACGCGCTCGATAAAAAATTTTCGTTTGACATATTTACGCTGACAAAAATTAATTTTTATGTCTTCGTGCCCGCGTTTTCGTTTGTAAATATTTATTCGACCGAAATCACATCCGAACTCGCCCGCGTAATTCTGCTTATCATTGTCATGCTGCTGGCTAATTATGCGCTGGCCGCGTTTTTTGTCCGCATCTTAAAACTGCCGGGTAAAACAGGCCGCGCTTTTGAAAATTCCATGATGTTTTATAATTCGGGCAACATCGGCGTTTCGTTAATCACTTTGATTTTTTCAAACGCGCCGTTTATCGAAAACGGAACGGCGCCGTATTTGCAAACCGCCGTTTCGATCCAAATAATGATTTTGCTTGTCCAAAACGTAACGACCAACACCGTCGGTTTTATTAACAGCGGCGGCGAAGGCATGACGCTTAAGTCCGGTTTGATCCGTGTATTAAAAATGCCCCCGCTGTATGCGGGGGTTTTTGGAGTGTTGTTCAAATTTTTTCCGTTTGACATTGCCGTTACACCCGTTTGGCCGGCGCTGGATTTTATCCGTAACGGGATGGTCAGCTTCGCGCTTTTTACCTTAGGCGTACAAATGGCAAAATCAAAAATTAAACTGACCGCGGTCATGCCGTATGTCGCCTCTTTTTTTAGATTGATAGGCGGGCCCGCGCTGGCGTTTGCATTGATAAAGCTTTTCGGTTTTACGGGAGTGTTCGCGCAAACGATTTTTATTGCCTCTTCCACTCCCGCGGCGGTTAACACCGCGCTTCTTTCCGTCGAATGCAAGGGCGACGTTGATTTCGCTGCGCAGACCGTGGCAGTTTCCACGCTTTTTTCCGCCGTTACAATGACCGGGGCGGTATATTTGTCTTATATTTTATTTTAACAACGTTTTAAGAAAATAATATTTGTTTTGAATAAAGCGAACAATTGGCGCGGTTATAATATTCGCGGGCATATGTAAATTTTTATTCGATCATTTTTGTTACGCGAACCGTTTTGCCGTTTATATGCAACGTAACCGCGCCGTTGCGGTATGTGCTGAACACGGCTGTCCCTTCGTTTTGCAAAATGTCATAAGGATCGGGAATCCATCGCGGATAACGCCAGCCCCTGCTTATCAAAATAACGGCAGCGTCAACTTCGCTGCGGGAGCGGTCGCCGTGGCTCGGCATCGCGGCGACGTCGGCCCTCCAAGTATCAGCCGGCCCGTGACGGCCGGCAAAGGGCGAAAGGTCGCCCGGAAGCATCACGCTTATATTTTTGTATGACAATTTAACCGCCATCATTGATTCGTTTTTATCTTCGGGTATCAGCGCGGTTATTTGCAAATCACCGCTGACCAATTTTGATCCGCTTTCCAAAAACACGACCGGCACTTGATAGCGAGCCGCCGCTTCCGTTAATAATTTCATGCCGATTTGATCGTTGCTTATGCCCGCCGGCATATAGATTGCATCGATTCGCCCGTTTTCGACAAGGCAAAAAGCCCCCGTTATATGTTCCGGCGAGGCGGATGTTAGCAATAGCCCGTCCGCTTTTTTTATTCCTC
>WRDG01000095.1 GCA_009783525.1 Defluviitaleaceae bacterium
AATCATGTTTTTTTCGTCAGTAATTTTTATGAGCAAATCGGCAAGCTTTTTTATTTCGGCATTTATACCGGTCATTTCGTCATTTGAAATATCGACCAAATTAATTGCGAATTTGCCGTTGTTCATTTCTTCTAATGTTTTAAACGAATTCAACAAAGGTTTATATACCGACCCGATTATTGCCGCCGATAAAACAAACAGAACAATAATAAAAATTGCGGCGGCAACATATGTAATATTTTGAGAACCGTACATCCCGAGTATTGCCGCCGCTATTACTGCTGCAACAGACGTCACGGTAAGCAGTGCCAACCTTCCGCGAAGCTTGCTTTTTCTTAAAAAATCCATTTTGTTACCTCCGATATTTTATTTGCTTTAAAAATTTTTTATCAATCAGAGTTTTAATAATAAATTGTTGGGTTACATTGCACGGCTTTTTTGCAACCGTTTTTAATTTAAGTTTTTATTAATAATTTCACGTGCCGCCTCGTTTTCGAAACCTCTGCGCCATCCGGCTATTCCCGCCAAATCATATTTTTTATATATTGATAATTTTGCTTCAATCGAACGCGGATCCTCAAGCCATAAACGATATTTGCCTGTTTCGTCTTCGGAAATACATTCGCCGTAATACGAGCCGATAATTTCGTCCCATTCAAACAATGCTCCCCGCTGCTCCATAAATTCTTTCGCCGCGTCCATTCCGTAATGATGAGCAACTTTTACACTGTCGTTTTCAATCCAAATCCTGTTGTAAAAAGGAACTCCCATCAAGATTTTTTCTTTGGGGACTTCCAACAACATATCGGTTACGCCTTTTTCGACAAACCGCAGCGAAGCCACCGGCCCGGCTGCCGACGAACCCGAATAGTGTTCGTCATATGTCATCAAACAGATAAAATCAACAGTTAATCCTATCAAATCGCGTCTGTAAAAAGAAGACCACGGCGAAGGCACATACATGTCAACCGATAAAATTAAATTATTCTGCCTTGCGGCTACGGCCAGCTCACGGATAAATTGAATATAGTATCCCGCGTCCGCTTCCCGAACATGTTCCAAATCTATATTGATCCCGTCAAAACCAAACTCTTCGGCTAAATTGCACAATTCAATTATTATTCTGCTTCGTGCGTTTGCATCGGTCAACAACGCGCTCGCATTTTCGCCGCTCGAATCCGCCAGCATTGGCCAAATTTGCATCCCGTAGGACCTGGCCCATTCAATATACTCATGGTTCGCACGCGAAACGAGCTTTTTTTCATTTGTGTCGAACGTAAACCATACAGGAGATATCACGTTAACACCCTCGGGAGCAGGCGTCTCTATGTTAAGTAATATATCCCACATCATGTTTATTTTTTCATGCGGCATTGAATAATTTATATCGGGCATTTCGTATGACGGAGACAGCGAAGTTTGGTTTTTGATTAAAGATGTTTTTACATATCCCAACAATCCGTCCGATGTCCTGACGCGGGTAAACGATCCTTCCTGTTCATACAGAAATATTTTTTCTCCGGGTATGGATTTTTTTGCAATCGGTGCTCTGTTTTCCGGTCTGTAGCGTATATCGGTTTCACCTTGCAGCTCGCCTGAAATTTTTATTAACGCACGATCAGTCAATACTACCATGTTATAACCGTGAATATATTCGGCATCGAAACGATAGTTTTCGGAGACAAAACTCAAGCTTACATATGGCTGCCCGTTGATAATCCTGACGTCGCTGTTTTGTTTAAAACCACGTATATCGGTATCGCTTGATAAAAACAGTGTTTCGTCGTAAGCGTCCCAAAAAAGAAACGGGTCTATGCGGCTGCGGACAAACGAAACGGGCAAATATGCCGCGCCGTTTATTAACGCCGGAAGAAATTTTATATCGTCCGGCTTAAGCATTTCGTCTTCTATAATAATTCCGGTTATATTTGGGTCAAGCTCCGAATATATATGAAAATCAATTACCTGTCCGCTTTGCATAAACGGAAACGATAAAAACCGGCGGACGGCCATAATGCCGCCGCCGGTTAATATAAACAACGCCATTAGCAGCAAACTGAGACGTAAAACAGTTTTTCGTCGGCGAATCACTTTCTTGCGGTCCATTATTATTTAAACGCTACGGGTTTAATATTCCAAATTTCGTCAGCGTACTGACGTATGGTGCGGTCGCTGGAAAATTTTCCGCTGCCCGCCACGTTTCGTATGGACATTTCGTTCCATCGGGCGGCGTCTTTATACGCGTCGTTCACTTTTTGCTGAGCGGCTTTATAACTTTGGAAATCTTGCAGGACATAATACTCGTCCGGCCTGGCTCCGCCGAATCCGTTAAGCATGGCGTCGTACAACTCGCGGAACAATTCGTTGTTGTCCCTTTCGAATGTCCCGTTGATAAGCGAAGTGAGTACATACCTGATATTAAAATCCATGTTGTATATATCCCACGGCGCGTACAGTCTGCTTTTTGTCAAAGCAAGCACTTCATCTGCGGTCATGCCGAATATGAATATATTGTCGTCTCCCACTTCTTCGTGGATTTCAACGTTTGCTCCGTCCATCGTGCCAATTGTGACCGCGCCGTTTAACATAAATTTCATGTTTCCGGTTCCGGACGCTTCTTTGCCTGCCGTAGAAATTTGCTCGCTTACATCGGCCGCGGGAATTATGCGCTCAGCTTGCGACACGCGGTAATTTTCCATAAAAACAATTTTTATTCGGCCGTCAATGGTTCTGTCGTTGTTAACCACATTCGCAACAGACGTGATCAGTTTAATGATCAGTTTTGTCCGTTTGTAACTTGCGGCGGACTTGCCGCCAAATATGAATGTTCGCGGAACAATGTCGAGATTGGGAAGAAGCTTGAATGTGTTGTAAAGATCCATGATGTGAAAAATGTTTAATAATTGCCGCTTGTACTCGTGCATGCGTTTAACTTGCACATCGAAAATCGAATCCGGGTCTACGTCTATGTCGTACATTGTTTTAATGTAATTTGAAAGGCTGGCTTTATTGCTTCTTTTTACCGTGCGGAATTCTTTTTGAAACGCTCCGTCCCCGGCTAGAGGCAGCAATTTTTTTAACTCGAATAAATCCGTAATCCAACCGTCGCCGATATTTTTGGTTATTAATGAAGACAAACCGGGATTGCTGTGAGCCAGCCATCTGCGCTGGGTAATGCCGTTTGTTTTGTTGTTAAACTTGTCGGGATATATTTCGTAAAAATCTTTTAGCTCCTGAGTTTTTAAAATATCGGTATGAATCGCAGCCACACCGTTTACCGAATGGCTGCCCGCAATCGCCAAATACGCCATGCGGACTTTGCCGTCCGCAATAATTGCCATATTGCGGATTTTTTCAGGTTTGTTACCGAACCATGAAGTCAACTTTTCGCAAAAACGTCTGTTAATTTCTTCAACGATCATGTAAATACGCGGCAGCAAGCGGCTGAATAAATCAATCGGCCATTTTTCAAGCGCTTCGGACATTATAGTATGGTTTGTGTATGCGCATGCTTTTTGCGTAATGCCCCAAGCTTCTTCCCACTCGACGTTGTAAACGTCAAGCAAAATTCTCATGAGCTCCGCAACGGCCAAAGTCGGATGCGTATCGTTCAACTGGAACTGCACGAAATCCGAAAAACATGAAAAATCCTTTTGCCTGCTGATAAAACGCGCCGTCACACGCTGAAGTGTTGCCGAAATAAAAAAATACTGCTGCTTAAGACGCAACTCTTTGCCTTCTATAAAATCGTCGGCCGGGTATAAAACTTCCGACAAGACGCTCGCCTGGTTGTCTTCTTCTACGGCTCTGCGGTAATCTCCCTGGTTAAACGACTGCAGGTCGAACTTGTCGATAGCTTCAGCGTCCCAAAGACGGAGTGTATTGACAATGCCCGTATTGTAACCTACTACCGGATAGTCGTACGGTACGGCTTTGACCGACTTATAACCTTCCAACACATAATGAAGATTACCCTGCCCGTCTTTTATCGAGTTGACTCGGCCGCCGAATTTTATCTCCATTGTGTATTCGTCGCGCCGCACGCCCCAAGGGTCGCCGTTTTTGAGCCAGTAGTCAGGTTTTTCTATTTGATAACCGTTTTCAATCCGCTGCTCAAACAATCCGTAGTTGTATCTTATACCGCAACCGTATGCGGGATAACCCAACGTGGTAAGCGAATCTAAAAAACACGCCGCCAAACGTCCCAAGCCACCGTTGCCGAGACCCGGGTCGGCCTCCTGCTCTTCCATGTCCAAATAATCTGCGCCGAGCTCGTCCATCGCGTCGCCGACGGCGTCGCGCAGCATTAAATTTATAACCGCGTTGCCTAAAAAACGTCCCATCAAAAATTCCATCGAGAGGTAGTAAACCACTTTGACGTCTTCGCGCTCATAATTTTCATGAGTGGCTATCCAAAGGTCAGAAATATAGTCTTTAACGGCAAACGCCAAAGCGTTGTACAACTGCTGCTTGGTTGCCGTTTCCGTCGTTTTCCGGTATTGAACCTTAAGCAAATATTTTACCCTGCTTTTTATTTCGTCCCTGCTTGGGACCGCCGGTTTTTTTGCTTCCATAAATAACCTCCTCATGTGATTTTTTAACTTAAGAAAAGCAAACAAACTTTGCTTTTGCTTACAAAAATAATTTTTATCGTCCGCTCACGCGGTCTCTTTTACTCCGATATTGTATATCATTTGCCGATTGCATTACAAATAAAATTATTTTTTACGCGCGGTATAGGTAAGCCTTACGCAGTCGGGACCGGGCTGTTTCGACTTATAAGAATCGAAAACATTGATACGGTCGAAACCGGCTGCAGACAACAAATTAATTATTTCTTCTTTACTAAATGCATACTGTATATGCACTTCGGAAAAAGATTCGTATTTTGTTTTAAAGCTTATTTCGCATCTGTTTTGCTTTAACGCGGAGTCGTAATGATTTTTCCATCTATACTCTATCCCTTTATATTGCTGCGAAAAAAAATTGCCTGCCAAAATATTTTCATATGAATATTCTGATAGCACATCAAAAATAAATATCCCGCCCGTATTTAAAAATAAGGAAACGCGCTTTAACGTTTCGCTTAAGGCATTATAGCCGGGCAAATAATTCAACCCGTCGAAAACGCAGACGAACGCGTCGACAGTTCCGAACAAATCAAGTTCGCGCATGTCCTGGTTAACAAAAAGTATATTTTTTTTTCGTTTGACGGCTTTTTTTTTCGCTTCCGCAAGCATACTTTCCGAAATATCCAAACCGATTACGTCGTAACCCTTTTTTAAAAGCAGTAACGACATATTGCCCGTACCGCAGGCGATGTCTGCGACCACGGGCATTTTTTTTATTTTGCGCGGATATATTTCGCGCAGTTTTTTATCAATAAACGACGCCCAAGCTTTGTACGGGTTTTTTTCCATAAGCCTGTCATACAATCCGGCAAATTTATTATATCTGTCCATATTGTCCTCGAGATTTTTTTTAAACGCTTTTATTTGCATGGGCGTATATGTATTATATACAAATCAAAACAAAACGAAGGAAGAATAATCTGCACAGCCATTATTTTTTGCACGATCAAAATTTAATGTCGAAGCCCAAAAAATTTTTTTATGTTTACGGTGACAACGAATACGTTTTTTTTACCGACTCGGGAATTTTTTCAAAAAGCGGGATGGATGCCAACACGGATATTTTGCTGCGCAGTTTGGCAAAAGAAAAACCCGCGGGAAAATTTTTAGACTTGGGCTGCGGTTACGGATGCGTCGGAATTGTTTTGGCTAAGGCTTTTTGCCTTGACGTAACGCAGGTTGACATAAACCCGGCGGCGGTCGCGCTGACTATAAAAAATTCGCTGGCTAACAATGTAAAAACAAAAGCCGTCGTATCGGACGGCTATTCAAACATAGCGGATTTTTTTGACGCAATAGCGTTAAACCCGCCAATTCACGCGGGCAAAACGGCCGTCCATTCGCTGTACAGCGGTTCTTATGATCATTTAAAAGACGGCGGTTTATTTTACGTTGTTATAAATAAAAAGCACGGAGCGGAAAGCACGAAAGAAAAATTAATTCAAGTATTCGCTAACTGCGAATCCATATACAAAAAGAACGGCATCAGGGTGTTCAAATGCAAAAAATAAACGGCGGGAGCAAAACAAATGGATAAAAAGATAAACGATTGTTTGCAAAAAAAGGTCAGCCATTTTTACCTTGACGGGTTTTATTCAAGCAAGCTGGGCGATATTGCCGCACGCGGCGAAGATTCTGTAT
The DNA here is from genome assembly GCA_009783525.1 of Defluviitaleaceae bacterium. GTDB lineage: Bacteria > Bacillota > Clostridia > Lachnospirales > WQUN01 > WRDG01. The sequence goes on from WRDG01000095.1 coordinate 6,273, forward strand.
ACATGGGTTTGCGCGAAGCTTACGGACGCAAAAATTTTTACGAGCATACGCCGGTATTTATAAGCCGGGGCCACATTATCGCAGGCGAGCTGAACAAAAGCGCGGGAACAGAAATTGCGTTTATATCGACCAACAACGGCAGCATACACGATATAAGAAAAAACTTCGTCGAACAATTGCTCGAAGATGAAAACGAAAGCCCGGAAACAAAGCGATTCGTAAAAAAAGCGGCGGAGTGCATAGCTTCATACGGCATTTGGGTTGACAGGCACGAATCGGCTTCGGAAGAGGAGCGTTTGGTTGAAGCGAGCGGCGCGGCCGGGGCGCAGGGATATAACGGACATTTGGCGATGGACTTCGGATATTTTTTATCGCGCGGCATAGATGGAATAGCGGAAGACATAAACAACTGCGCAAAAAAAATAAACCGCCCGGAATTTTTCGAAGCGCTCGGCGTAACCGCGGCAGGCATCGGCAGTTATATAAAACGCCACGGCGAATACGCCGCCGCCTGCATCGGCGAGGACGGTTACGACTGCGCGCAAATGTCGGCGCTTTCGGAAGCGTGTCTTAACATAGCGGCAAAGCCGGCGTCTAATTTTTACGAAGCGGTTCAATACCAATGGTTTTTAATGACGCTTGCGGATTATGATTCTTACGGGCGTTACGATCAATATATGTTTCCGTATTATGAGCGGGATATAAAAAACAACGTCATAACGCGCGGACAAGCGAAAGAATATGTAAAGGACATGCTGCGCCGCGCAGACGAATGCGGCGGCATACTAAACATGACAATAGGCGGCAAAACGCCGGACGGATTTAGCGCGGTAAACGATTTGACATTTTTGATTATGGAAGCCACCCGCGAACTCGGCTTTAAGGCGCCTAACCTATGCCTGCGTATATCCGCGGATTCCGGCGAAAAATTATGGAACGAAGCGATTGACGGATTGTCCCGCGGCCAATCAATTCCCGCTTTGTATAACGACGAAACATTTATCCCCATGATGCGCCGCGCGGGCTTTAACGAAAACGACGCCAATAATTATACGCTTGCGGGCTGCAGCCAAGCGGTCGTACCCTATATATCAAACCTAAACTGCGACGTAGGACTGTACAACCCCGCCAAGATGCTCGACCTCGCGCTGCACGACGGATTCGATACGAAACTCGGCAAGCAGGTCGGCCCGCATACGGGAAACGCAAAAACGTTTTCAAGTTTCGCTCAAATATATGATGCGTATTGCGGGCAAATGAAATATTGCGTAGCAAAAGGCGCGGCATTAAACAATCATGACATCGCGGCGCGAAAAAAAATACTTTCTTCCGTCAGGACCCTCCTCATGCCCGAATGCATAGAAAAAGGGCTCGGCGTGTTGGAAGGCGGCTGCACGTATTACGGCATACAAGGCGAAGTGATCGGTTTGACCAACGCTTCCGATTCGTTAGCGGCAATAAATCATCTTGTTTTTGAAAAAAATTTATTGTCTTTAGCGGAATTGATTGACGCAATCGACTCAAATTTCGACGGTAATGAAAGAATAAAAAAAATGTGCGAGAACGCGCCCAAATTCGGAAACGGCATTAAGGAAGCCGATGATTTGCGCGCCCGCATCACAAAAGAATTTTATAGCGAGCTTACGTCATGCCCTGCGGAATTTAACGGCACGCATTGGCCGGGCGAAGTTATTTTTGTTTATCATATGGGTTGCGGCGAAGCGGTCGGCGCGCTGCCCGACGGACGCGGCGCAGCCCAACCGCTTGCAGATTCGGCGGGGCCGAGCCAGGGCAGCGACATAAACGGCGCGACGCGAATGCTCGCTTCATGCGCCGCTTTGCCTCACGACGAATCCTACTACACGAGCATCAACGTCAACATAAAATTCCCAATGG
>WRDG01000096.1 GCA_009783525.1 Defluviitaleaceae bacterium
AAAATTGGTCGTTGAGTGAGCAGACGGTTTCGACTTTTAAAATCCGCGCCCATTCGCTCGACTCTTCAAAAACGTTGAAAATTTTTTGATTGGGACTTAATTCCGCCAATTCGAAATCATGGCTTGCCGCAGGGAATTGAAGGATAAAGCCGGACGAGTTTTTTATGAGCTTAAACTGGCCGAGATGCTCCGTGTTGGGCGGCATCTGTCCGTTAAAATAATTATAGAACCAATCGAGCCTGTAAAAATTTACAAACGATGTGCGTCTGTAACGGAGCAGTCCGAGTTTGTCTTCCAATCCCATGTCGCCGGAAATTTTCCGGGCCGCCTCGATTTGCAAGGATATTTTTTCAATCGGCAGGCGGCGCTCGACTGTTTCTGTCATTATTTTTTCTATTTGCGTTAAAAAATCATCCGTGATATTTTCGTTATGACCCGGTATTTCGCAATAATAATTTTTGTTTATCGAATGTTTTATTACGACGCGGGCTTTTTTCCCGAGCAGAGTCTTTACTGCGTAAATCATTATGAACGAAACGCCTCGTTGATACGCCCTGTAGCCGTTCGCTTCGCTTATGTCAAAAAATTCGACGTCGCTGTCGTACAGCAGAGGCCGGCTCAAATGATGCATTTCGCTGTCGACCGTCGCAAGCAGCGGCGGGCGCGTAAACCTGCTTTCAAATTGCGCGCAGAGATCCGACAGGGCGGTCCCTTTTTTTACCGTAGTTTTTTCAGAAAAATTTTTTACGTTGATTGTTATGTCGCATTCCATGTTAAATCTCCAGCTTGAAATGCTGCACGGTGAAGTTGTAGTCTTCTTCCGAGCCCGAATAGACCATCCATACAGACGTGCCGTCTGCGCTCATCCATTTTGTGGGAAAACATGGCTGGTATCCTCCGCGCACGCCCCAATCCTCGTCCGTATAAAAATGCGACCACGGCCCCCACGGTTCCGGCGCTTCAAACAATGTCAGCTGCGAACGCTGTATGTCCGCGTTGAAGCTGTTGTTTTGATGGTATGGCATCGGCTCCCCTTTGTCGTTTACAAATCCGTAGTTGCCCATGATGTATCTTTTCAAACCCGCGTTGTACGAAACATGGTTTTCGCCCGTCATCAGCGGATATGAAAAAACCGGCTTGGCTTTTTCATCGTCCGCATGCCAAAGCTGCGCGCCGTTTCGCTCTCCGGTGAAAAATTCCCACGCGCCCCTGTTGAGTATTTCTTTTTTATGCACGCGGCCAAGCAGAATGAAGTCGCCGTTTTCCCAATAGCTGTTGCCGTCTTCGGCGGCGGGGAAATACGCGTAAACATATTCGTCGCGGGCGCCTTCGTAATCTTTGCCGAATTGGCAAAAATGCGGCGAGGCAACGCGCCCCGTAAAAAAGTTTTCGTCGGTGGCCGTCTTATTCCATGTAACTGCATTGTCGGTCGAAGTCATTATCCAGCTATTAATGTTGTGCTGTCTGTTAAATGCCGGATTGTCCCCGAAGTTCATAAGCTGGACGGCAAAATATATGACGCCGTCCATTGCGAGCATACTCGCGGGTTTGATTCCCCATAGGGGGTGGACGTTTGGACGCGTGCAATACACTTTCGGGTCAAGCGGCATGTTGTCTATCAGTAAAACTTTAATGGGGGATCCCCATTCGCCCATACCGGGGTGGTCTTCTATGCGCCATGTATTCATGGGGCTTTTTTGGTTGTCTCCCGCGGCGGTGTAAAGGTGTCCGTCCGCCGCCCATGTAACGGGCCACATATCGCCGTCGCCCTTGTGCATGCGGTAACGGTTGGGTACGGCTTTTTTAATCAGCGTGCTTTTGGGGCAAATGGGACTCGGCATTTAAATCCATCCTTTGTTTTTTTTGTTATTATACCAATAATACAAATGAGGTGAAAATTTATGGAAACGACTCATTGGGAAAAATATGCGACTGTCGAAGGATTTTGCGAAGGGGTGCCGATATATTCGCTCGGGCATATTACATACATCTACGGAGTGAGCCCGGAATTCGTGCCGGGGACGGTAATCCAGGAAGGAAATTTAAATACGCATAAAAAAATTTTGCCGAAAAAATCATGGGAAATGGAAGGCAACCCTTTCGGCGTTAATATTTGCGAACCCGGCCCGCGTACGCCGTGGAACGACAGCCAGCCGATGCTCCCCATCCATTTGATAGACGGCGACCCGTTTACAGCGTGGAGCAGCCACGGATGCTCCGTACCGGACGAACGCCCCGAATGGATACGGATCGACCTCGCGGTTGAAACCGAAGTCGAGTCGGTGGCGCTCGTTTGCTGCCCCGATTTTGCGCGGGGCGATTTATACCGCGAGGGGATGCTGCTCGACCGGCAAGGTTATCACGAATGGTCTGCGTGCGCGCTGCCCGGCGAGATTACAATTCAAGTCAGCCGTGACGCATGGCACTGGGAAACAGTTTACGGCGAAAAAAATTTTTGCGGAGACGAACGCGGAAAAACGCTGATAAGTTTTCCCGCAAAAACGGTCAAGCAAATAATCGTCACCGGCAATAATTTCAAACGCAAGCTTTCAAAATACGACGGGTATTGCTTTTCGATAGGCTCGTTGGAAGTACATGACAGGCAGGGCAGTAACATGGCGCTCGTTTCAAAAGGCGCGGGCGTAACCGTTTCCTCTACGGGCTATTTGATGGACCACGACCGATACACGCAGGAATTGATATTCGGCCCGGTGCAGTACGACCTCGGGCTAAAGTGGCTGCGCTGCGGCGCCGACAACGGCTTGCTCACGTGGAACTGCGTAGAACGGGAACAGGGTGTGTTCAAGATAGACAAAGAAGCCGAGCGTTGGATCAAAGACATTCACGAAAACGGCGTGAATATAATCATGAACCTGGACGTAAAGGCAAATTGGATTTACCGCGGCGAAAAATTCGGCGACACTTCGGATCCGTCAAAATATGTCCACGGACATTTGAAGAACGGAAATTTTATGTATCGCGGCGAAAAACCCGACTGGCGCACGGCACGGATATACGAAATGAACAATATCTATTACGATTTTCCGGGCTGGGCGTTCGAAACGGAGTTTATGTTTGAAAAATATATGCTTTACATAGATTTCATGACGCAAAAATTTAAAGGCATGGTTGCATATTACGAAGTTGGCAACGAATGGGGCGGCAACCGCGAAATTTTTGTAAAAGCCGTGCGCCGTATAAAACAAAACGACCCGGATGCAAAGATAATGGTTTGCGTCGCAGTCATGCAGGAGTTTCCGCATATTCTAAAAAAACTATCCGAAGAATATCCCGACGAAATGGACCGGCTTATGCCGGACGCAGTCGGCAGCCACCCGGGAACAAGGGTTGACGCGGGCTTGACGCTTGATGACCTCGACAATTTTTATTGGCAGATTAACGAAACTGCAATGGCAGAAGCCCGCGCTCTCGGATACAGGGGAGTGTTTATTGCGAGCGAAGTTTACAATTGGTCGAGGTATGCGCCCGGCCCGTTCGAACTCGATCCCGAACGGCCCGGCATATCAAAAAAATACAGCGTCGAACGCGACGCGCCCGCGTTCTGCGGCGAATCCGAAACAGTAAGGGCCAAATATGTCGCGCAAAATTTTATCGGGCATGCGGGTTTGGGCATGATGGCATTGCAATGCAATACGTTTTTTGTTTCCGGCGGGGCTAACGGGCAGGGGTTTTTCCGCGTGCCCGTACCTTCGCAAGTGATTAATCCGATCCAGCCTGACATGGGGTATTATGTGATGCGGACGGTTTGCACGGCGCTTGATGGTTGGCTGTGCCAACCATTCGAAGGTTGGCATGGTCAACCGCTTTGCGGTTTGCACAATAAACCGCTCGGCTTTCGGATCGACTGCAGCAAACGGGTGCAGCATTTTACGTTTGCGCGTTGCGGTTCACACGGCGCACCGCAAAACAGCCGCATGATTGCGGTTTGGCTGCCGGGCGATACCGGAGATGCCGTAAAAAAAGAACGGGCAGATATTTTCATTGAGATCGAAGAAGCAAAAAATATATTAGCCGCAGACATTTTAAACGGCTTCGAGCAGGAACTGACGGCAAAAAAAATAAACGGCGGCCTGCTCCTTGAAGGGATATTGATCAAGGATTACCCGACGCTTATTAAGTTTGACCTGCCAATTAATTAGGATTATTCTTTGTCTTCTTTTTTTTCGTCGCCTTTTTTTATGAAGACCGCAAATTTGCTGACCACATAATTGCTTATCATTACCAAACACAGAGTAAATATTTTACTGAACGATTTATGCAAACCCAATGCGTCAACCAACCATACAAGTAAAACCGTTTCGGCTCCCGAAATTGCCAAACGTCCGACCGAAAAAGTCGCCGCTTCGCGCCAAACGGTTTTTTTGTCCCAATTCTTCGATTCGAACACAAAAATTTTATTCACGAAAAAAGCGAACGTTATTGCGAGCGTTACAGAAATAATCTGCGGTAAAAGCGCCTCTGAACCGAAAATGACGGGCTTGAATAAAAAAACGAGTTCATAGGAGCCCAAACCGACCAGCGTTGTAAGCACGCCGAATATCAAATACATTATAATTTCGCGGGTTAAAATTTTTCCAATGAGCTTCTTAATCATTTTTATCTCCGTCCCGCCCGATAATTTCTTGCACGAGATAAATCGGGCGGTCTTTTATTTCTTCGAATATCCTGCCGATGTATTCGCCCATCAAACCTAAAATCATCAGTACGATTCCCTGCGTGAACAAAATCAAACCGATTGTGGACGCCCAGCCCGTCACCGTGGTTTCCGTAAAAATCCGCTGGCACAATATGACAATCATATAAACGAAACTGCAAAACGATATAAAAAAACCGATCGACGTCGCGAGCTTTAACGGCTTGTAGGAAAACGAAGTTATACCCGCCATGGCTAACGCTATCATTTTTTTCAACGAATATTTAGTAACGCCCGCAAAACGTTCTTCCCTGTAAAATTCAAACGCGATTTGTTTGAAGCCCACCCAGCTGACAAGCCCGCGTATGTAGCGGTTTTTTTCGCCCAAACGGTTAACCGCGTCGCACACCTTTCTGTCAATGAGCCTAAATTCGCCGGTATCCACGGGAATATTTACCTGCGTGAGCCTGTGCAGCAACCTGTAGTAAATTTTTGCGGTAAATTTTTTTAAAAAAGACTCGCCTTTGCGTTTTACTCGTTTGCCGTAAACGACATCATAGCCCTGTTTCCACAGCTCGGACATTTGCGGCAGCACCTCGGGCGGATCTTGAAGGTCGGCGTCAATTACGATAACGGCGTCGCCCAGCGCGTGTTCCATTCCTGCGGTTATCGCCGGCATTTGCCCGAAATTGCGTGAAAAATTAATCAGCACGACATTTTTGTCCGCATTGCATGTTTCCGCAATCATATGTGCGGTTCTGTCTCTGCTGCCGTCGTTGACATAAATGATTTCGTAAGGCTCAGACATCGACCGCATGACATTCGTCAAGCGGCTGTGTGTTTCGTTAATTACATCTTCTTCGTTAAAGCAGGGGACTATTACGGAATAAACGGGACGCATTCAACATGCACCTCCGCTTTGGAGTTTATCTATGGCAATGCAAATACGCCTGAGGCTTTCGTTTTTTCCGAGAAGCTCGCATAATTCCGATGCCCCGCACGGCGATGACTGTTTTCCGGATGCGGCGGTACGCAGCGGCCATAAAATTTGCGAGTTGCTCATTCCGTTTGCGGCAGCCGCTCCGGTTGCTATGGCGTATAAATTTTCGTTGGTCCAATTTGCCGTATTGTTTAATTCGGCAAAAATAATTTTTAACGCGGCGAGCGCGACTGCCGAATCGGTTTTCATTTTTTTATGCGTAAACAATCCGACGTCGTAATCCGGAAGCTCGTCTATAAAATTTAAAAGCTCGTGACAGTCCGAAATAAAATTTATCCGCGAAGATACCATCGCAGCTAAATGCTTCAAATCGATGCCGGGCGTCTTTACCGCTTCTTGCAGCGTAGGGAGCGCCATTTCATAAAAAATTTCGGGCGGGAGCCGCTTGATGTGCTCGCCGTTCATCCATGCCATTTTAACCGCGTCGAATTTAGCCGGTGATTTGCTTATGTGGCGTACGTCAAAAACGCGGGTAAGCTCGTCCAACGAAAATATTTCTTGATTGCCATCCGGACTCCAACCCAAAAATACGCAGTAGTTTAATATCGCCGACGGTAAATATCCCATATGAAGCAAATCGTTTACGGACGGATCACCCTTGCGTTTGGATATTTTTTCGCCTTTTTCGTTTAAGAGCAGAGGCAGGTGGATGTAAACGGGACAATCCCAGCCAAATGCTTTGTACAGCAAATTATATTTAGGTGTCGACGTTATATATTCGCTGCCGCGCACAACGTGAGTGATCATCATCGCGTGGTCGTCAATTACATTAGCGAAATTATATGTAGGCATTCCATCGGATTTAATTAAAATTTGGTCTTCCAGCTCATTGTTTTCAATTAAAATTTTACCGAAAACCTCGTCATTAAATTCCGAACGGCCTTCCGGTATCATTTGCCTTATTACGTACGGCACACCCGATTCCGCTTGTTTTAATGCTTCATCTTTTGATATGTTCAAACAATGTCTGTCATACTTAGTCACTCCGTGCGCGTCCGCCAATGAGTCAAGGCGCTCTTCTGTGCAAAAGCAATAATAAGCGTTTCCGTTTTCGATTAATTTTTTTGCATGGGGCAGGTAATCCGCTTTGCGTTCGCTTTGCACATACGGCCCGTATCCGCCGCCGATACCCGGTCCTTCATCGTAATCAAGACCCATAATTTTTAATGTATCCAGTATTACTTCAAGTGATCCTTCGACATGCCGGTTTTGATCCGTATCTTCTATGCGTAAAATAAAAACGCCGCCGTGACGGCGCGCGAACAGATATTCATATACAGCCGTCCGTAAATTTCCAATCTGCATATAACCGGTCGGGCTTGGCGCGAATCGTGTGCGTACCATCGTTTATCTCCAATCAAATAAAATTTGTACAAATATAAGGTTTAATGCCGCAAGTGTAAAGAACATAGCAAAGGGGACAACACCGGTTATATATAACTATTCGCGAAAGACAACTTTTACGAATAGATATATGCTAAAAAACGTTACCGCAAAAAAAAACGGCCGACCGCGACCGTTCTTTATATATTATGAATTTGTTTTTTTTATTAATTACGTTAATTACGTTTTCTTAATAAAAATTCCGGTAAAACAAACGGCGTATCGTCTTCATCCGCTTCGCGGATCGGCCGCAATTCGCCACGAGGTTCGTTTTTATGCGCGTCGGTTTGCGTATCTGTTTCTTGTTTGCGCACATTTTTGTTTTCTGCTGATAACTCGCCCAAACCCGTAGCTATAACAGTGACGATAACTTCGTCTTTCAATTCTTCTTTTATAATAGCGCCAAAAATTAAAAACACATTCGGGTCGGCGGCATTGCGGACAATTTTAGCCGCATTAACCACGTCTATTAATGTCAGTGACGAATCTCCGGCAAAGCATAATAAAACCGATTTTGCTCCGTTAATTGATGTTTCGAGCAGCGGGCTGTTTATTGCGTATTCGGTTGCGGCGTCAGTTTTGTTTTTACCCGAAGCGCGTCCTACGCCCATATGCGCCACGCCCTGGCTCAACATAACGCTTTTAACGTCAGCGAAGTCTAAATTGATAAGCCCGTCGTTTAAAACCAAGTCGCTTATACCTTGTACGCCTTGCCGCAATACTTCGTCAGCTTTATGCAAAGCGTCTACAATCGACATTTCTTCATCGACTATATCAAGCAATTTTTCATTGGGGATTATAATGAGCGTGTCTACATGCTTACGAAGTTCTTCGATGCCTTCGAGCGCATATTTCATTCGAACCGGTCCTTCAAAATCGAACGGTTTGGTTACCACTCCCACAGTTAAAATACCCATATCATGCGCGAGCTCAGCGATAACGGGAGCCGCCCCGGTGCCTGTGCCGCCGCCCATTCCCGCAGTAATAAAGACCATATCCGTATCAGCTAAATACTCGGCGATTAGGTCTTTTGTTTCTTCCGCGGCGCGTTTTCCAATTTCAGGTTTTCCGCCGG
>WRDG01000097.1 GCA_009783525.1 Defluviitaleaceae bacterium
GGGAGGGTCAGGCGCCTTTCGCGCTGCCGATGGTTACTACGTCCGCCGAAGCCGCAAAAATAAAAAAGCCAATGCTCGCCAGCTCGACGCTTTGCAAATATTTTGACGTGATAGACGCGGTCCGGCGCAAGACCGGAGGCGAAGGCGTTGTAAAGCTGCCCGACATCCAAAGCCCGATGGGCATAGCCGCGCTTATTTGGAACAAAGCCGATCTGTTCGTGGCGATGCATGAAGAGCCGGAGGCCGTAAAAGAACTCGCAGAAAAAGTTCAGTCGTTCCTCGCGGATTTTTTCGACGAATGGTTTGCGCGTTACGGAAAAGATTTTATCGCGCACTTTCCGGATTATTACATGCCTTACGGCGTGACGCTTTCGGATGACGAAATCGGCGCGGTAAGCAGCAAAATGTTTAAAGAATTTTTTGAGCCGGGTTTGAGGTTTTTGACCGAGCGCTACGGCGCGCTCGGCATCCACTGCTGCGCCCACGCCCGCCATCAATGGGAAAACCTTCGCGGTTTGCAAAACTTGAAACTTTTAAATTTGAATACCGGCGCGGCTCACGTGCATGACGCGTTTGATTTTTTCAAAGACAAATGCGCCCAATGGAACGAGTGGTTTGACGCGGACGTCCCCTTTTGGCAGGCGGCCGAGCGTTTGTCCAAGGGAACGCGCTGCGTTATAAACGTAAACGCGGAAACTAAGGAAGAGGCGTTGAGGTTATCGGAGCTGCTTAACGAAAAATACGGGAAAGTGTAAGCATTGCCCCGGCATCGCTTCGATTATGAAGCGATAATAAATTAATAAATATTTTTTTTGCAGCCGGCCTGTAAATTTACGCGGAGGTTGACTGCAAAAACGCATACGCAACGCAAAAGGATACAACCGAATGGTTGTATCCTTTGCGTTGGAGGAGTTCACGACCGATAAAAACCGGAAATGATTTATTTTGCCGCGAAGCGATTCGCGCAATTTTTTTTTATACGCGCCCTTGGTATTCGCCTGTGCGTGTGTCAACTTTTATTTTGTCGCCCGTGCTTATAAACAGCGGGACATGAACGACCTCGCCGGTTTCTACTGTCGCAGGCTTTGTCGCGCCGGTCGCCGTGTCGCCTTTAAAACCCGGCTCGGTTTCCGTTATGACAAGCTCGACAGCCATGGGCGGCTCGATCCCGAAAACAGTGTTGTTGTGCGACAAAATTTTTACCATGTCGTTTTCTTTTACGAACCGAAGCGAATCGCCCACGTCAGATGCGTTTATCGCGGACTGCTCGAAATTTTCGGTGTCCATGAAATGGTAGAGCTCGCCGTCGTTGTACAGGTACTGCATGTCTTTGCGGTCTATGTGCGCGCGCGGCATTTTGTCGGTGGGCCGGAACGTGCGCTCGACAATGCCGCCCTGCACGAGGTTGCGCAGCTTCGTGCGGACAAACGCCGCTCCTTTGCCGGGCTTTACATGCTGGAAATCGATTATGATATAGATGTCGCCCTCAAACTCGATTGTGATGCCGTTGCGGAATTCGCCCGCGGAGATCATATTGACCGCTCCTTTAAAATAATTTTAACATTTGCGAAACCGCGTTTAGCGCGGCTATGTAACCGTACGCGCCGAGCCCCGATATCTGGCCCGTGCATACGGGCGCGATCACCGAACGGCTGCGGAATTCTTCGCGGCTGTAAATATTTGAGATATGCACTTCGATCACGGGCGGCCTTTCGCCAAGCGTGGACGGCGCAATGCCGGCGACGGCGTCCCGCAGCGCGTAGCTGTAATGCGTGTAGGCGCCCGGGTTAATAATATAACCTAAAAAATTATTTAATGAACAGCGCTGGATAAAATCTATGAGACAGCCTTCGCTGTTCGATTGAAAAATTTCTGTTTCTATGCCGAGCCGCTGGGCTTCGAGGCGTATCATGGCGTTTATTTCGTCAAGCGTGGCCGCGCCGTAAACATCCGGTTCGCGTGTGCCAAGCATATTGAGGTTTGGCCCGTGGACTACCGCTACCTTACGCATCGGTCAGTCTTCGTGCCTCGGCTGTTTGCTGACGATTGCCGCGGCTTGAGTTATTGCCGAAATAATGTCTACGTCAAACTGCGTTTGGATGGCGTTTATTTTTGTATACAGATGCCCCTTGCGCGTCACAACGTATTTGGGCGGCAGCTTGTTTAATACATATGCGAGGATGTCCATCTTGCACCTGTCGCACTTGCAGATGTCGAGCTGATCCAAAATTTGGGGCAGCATGCCTTCGACGCAATCTTCCATGTAGTTTTTCATTTTAATGTCTGCCATACCAAAACCCCTTAAAATATTTTACGGTATTGACGTTATGCTTCCCGCGCGCACGCGGCCGCTGCCCACAAGAACCGTGAGATCCTGTATGAAGCGGCCCTTGCCGAGCCTGATTGTTTGAGCCTTTGAAGCCGTGCCGCGCGGAAGATAATAAAAATTTTCCGCGCTGCGGATCATGACTCCGTTCGGTAGGTACACTCTTTCAATTTCTTTGTAGGGAGGCGACGTGTATACCGTGTAATAATTTTCGTAATGGTTAAACCCTATGTGGTGCGTACGGCCTTCCGCTACCGCCAGCCGCTGCGCGAGCCTGATGTCCGCCTGTATGCACTGCGACGCGTAAGCGAGTGCGCGCCGGTCCGCATCCGCAACCGACGGCGCGACGGCTGCGGCAAGTATCAAAAGAACCGCCAAGGCGACAGTCGCTTCAATAAGCGTTATGCCCGCCTTTTTTTTATTCTGCATTCGCGGTTTGCTCCCGCGCCTTTTTACGAAAAAAAGACCGAAGCACCGGTCTTTCTAAATAGCGTTTTATTTTTACCGTAAGATATTCGCGGCCTTCGAGAGGCTTGACTAAAATCGTGGTCATTTTTGCGTAGTTGCCGCACAGTACGTCGGTAAAAACCTGGTCGCCGATGAGCGCGGTCGTGCCCGGCGTCGTGCGCATGTTCCGCATGGCGAGCTTGGCGCGGAACGTCAGCGGCTTTAATGCATAGTGGACGTTTACCAACTGGAGCGGCTCGTTGAACAGCGCAAGCCGCCTGCCGGTGTTGTTTGACAGTATGCTCACCTGAAAGCCCATGTACTGCAGCCGCTTCATGAGCGAAATAATTTTTGCGGGCGGCACCGGCACTTCGCGCGTGACGAGCGTGCTGTCCAAATCGAAGATCAAACCGCGTATATGGTTCGCGTAAAGTTCTCTGTAAGGGATGTCGTAAACGGAATCGTAATAATAATCCGGATGAAGCTTTGACACGACCGTTACCCTCCCGTCCGTAAAAATGTTTTATCTGCCGATTTTCTTTAATTCTACCATCTTGAGCGAGTATCCGTCAAAAATATTTGTACTGCGCGTTAAAACCGCGCCCGCGGTAACGTTTCCGGCAAAATTTTTTGCCGTTGACTCGACCGCGTACGCATCGCCCGAGCGCGTGATTACGGTTTCGATTTCGATTACGAGCCCGTCCCCGAACGAAAACGAATATGCAAGGGTATAGTACAAACCGCCAATTAGGCACGAAAAATTTTCGTCCATGCAGCCTGCAATGATTGTGTGCATGTCTCCGCTTTGATTTTTTAACGCGTTGTTAAGCAAAATCAAAACGGTTTCGTTTCCCGCCGCCGCCGCTTCGTAAAGCCCGGACAGGTTTTTTTGCGCGAGCGAAACGGGAAGGCTCGATTTGGCCGCGTGCAGCGCGGCCGCCGCCGCCAAAAAAAGAGCGAGCATCACGATCGAAATATATATGTAGGCCGCGCCCGCGTTTTTTTTCGCCGTCGCGTTCACGGGTTGGACGCTGCCGCATGGACTATGCGCACGGCTTCCGCGGACAAGCGCCCGTCAAAAAAAATTTCCGCCTTTAGCATAAGCGGGACTGCGCCTGCGGCTGATCCTTCAAAAGCAAACGGACCGGGCGGCGGCTCCGATCCGTTTGCTGCGCCTGCGGTAAAATATCTTGCGGCTTCGCTTGACGCGGGGTCGCAAACCGTTACGCGGCAAAAACCGCCGTCCAAATTTTCTATAAATTCGTTTACAACCGACTGCAAATTGTCCAAAAAACCCGTTCGCAGCACTGCCGCCGCGGCCGCGGCGAGCGCGTCCGCTTCATACTGCGCCTTCTGCATTGCCGCCGCGCCCGAATGGTTTGCGCCCGCCTGCATGAGCATAGGGAAAAGCGGAACCGCGAGCACGGCGCATATGGCAAGAGCCGTTAAAAGCTCCGCGTAGGTAAAACCGCCGCGCTTACCCGCCATACACGTACACGCAAAAATAAACGGTTCCCGACGCGGCTTGGCCGGCTATGTCGATTTCAACTTTTTCGATTTTGCAAAGGGCGAAAAGCCCGCTTATTTTATTGATAAACGAACATGCGTTTTTAAAACCGCCCGTAAAATTAATTTGCGCCTTTATTTCGCTGATGCTTTCGTTAAGCCGCACGGTTCCGGTCATTAAAAGCGACTCCGCCGCAAGGCCTTCCGATTCGCAAAGCTCAAATATTTCCGCAAGCGCGGACGCCGCGGAGCCGATCGGATGCACGGCGACGGACGCGGCCGGTATGTCTGCGTGGTTAGCGGCGCACGGCTGCGCCGCGTGGCCCGCGTCGGCAAGCAGCCTTTCGTAGCGCGCTGTGTCTGCGTTTATTGTGCGGCGCTTGCTGCTCATGCCAAAAAAAATTTGCGCGCACAGCGCGAGCGGCACGAGTACCGCGGCGATAAAAATCCAAACTGCGCGGCGCGTCATTGCAGCGCCAGTCTGTAGAGCGCGCCGCCGTCGCCGCTTGCCGCGGCATAATCAAGCCCGACCGAAGCGTAAGCGCCCGTCGCAAGAAGCAGTTCGCGGTGCTCGTCTATCAATCTCATGTCGCTTGCGTAAGCCGTTAAAATTATTTGCCCGCCCCGCGCCTCAAGCCTGTGCAGCTGCACGCCCGCGACGCAAACTCCGCTTACCGCGTAAATCATTGCGGCGTTTGCGTACCCGCTTCCATGCGTAAGCGAATCGACGTCAAACGTCGCTTCGGCGATTGCGCAGTCCGGGCAGGCGCCCTCGGGCGCGGCGGCGGCCCGAAGCATTGCCTCGAGCGCGTCTGCGCGTTTTTGCAGCGCGCCGTTTTCTTTTCCGTAAAAATAAACCGAAGCGGAAGCAAATAAAAAAATGACAGCCCACACGGCCGTCATCCGTATAATCAATGAAACAGACCGCCTTTTTGTTAAAAGCGGACCGGGCATAAGGTTTAACCTTTTATTGGCGAAAATATTTTTCAAATTGAGTCACCGCGCAAATTGTACACAATTAAACGGGCGCGGTCAAACGCGCCGCAAACGGACAAGCCGCAAGCGTACAGCTTTACATTCCGCAATTTATTTATATAATAAAAACGTCTGTCGATTTAAAAATTTTGAAACGCAAAAAAAATCAAATTTTTTAATTAAGTATTAAATGACTAACTGCAAACCACCGTTTTTGCACTTCGAAAATTCCTCAAAATTTTTCTAAAGAAAAATTTTCAAAACCGGAATTTTCCTCGCGCAAAATCGGGTTAATCATTTAATACATAATCATCAAATACTAACAGGGGCGCGATTAAAATTAACATGCGCAAGCAAATTATGGTAAGGCTCTCGACAATTATAGAAGCCGTGCTTATAGCCGCCGTTTTTGTGCTGCTGTTCCTTACGCTGTCGCAAAATAGGGCGGATTTTGTTTTGTTTGTCGGCTGTCTTCTTACGATTTCGGTTTTTATTTACACGACGGTGAGAGCGCGCAACAAAAGGAAGCGCGACATTGCTTTAATGACAGAGGAAATGTCGGCCGCGGCGCACAACCTCAGTTACAAGTCGTATCAGGAAAGCCCGGACGACCTGCGCGTTTTTTTCGACGAGTTGGTGCGGGTCAAAGCGCTGCTGCGCAAGAGGGACAAGTCGAGGCATGAGCTGCTCGACATAGCAAACACCGTCGCGCTTAACATCGAGTTCGACCTGTTGCTGCGCGACCTTCTGCCGAAGGTAAACGAAGCGACGCGGAGCAACTGCAGCGCGTTTTACACCGTAAACCCTTCGTCAGGCAAATTGGAAATCAAACATTCGGTGGGGTTCGGTAAAAATATTTACGGCGAATTCGACATGGCGCTCGACGAAGGGCTTGCGGGCACGGTAACCGCCGGCCGCGAGACTATCATCATAAGCAATATTCCCGAGGACACGATTTATTCCATCCGCACGTTCTTGGGAAAAATAAAGCCGCGAAGCATGATGGTCGTGCCCGTGATGCACCAGGATCAAGTAAACGGCGTGTTAATTTGCGCGAGCATATACGATTACACCCACGAAGACAAAGAAATGGTCGAGCTCGTGAAATATTATCTCGGCGTGGCGGTAGCAAACGGCGTGAGATACGAGCGCACCAAGCGCCTGACGAGCGAGTTGACGTTCCAAAATAAATTAATACAGGATCAGCATGAGGCCATGAACAGGAAACTTAACGACAAGGACAGACTGCTGCACTGCCTGATCAACCGCGAGATAGGCTGCGCGTACGCCACCGATTCAAAAGGCGTGATCCAACTTTGGAACAAGGCGACCGAGAGGCTCACGGGCGTAACAGCAGACGAAGCGGAAGGAAGGCTCGCGGAAAAAATTTTTGCTTTGGCGGGCTGGCCTTACGACGCCGAGGCGCATACAAAAACCGAAACCGAAGGCACTCACCAGTTCTGCATATGGCGCGGCGAACCGGACGGCAGGAACAGACGCTTCGAAGTCAACGCGGAATGTATCAAAGGAGATAAAAACGAAACGGTTTGCTTCCTATTTAAAATGTACGAAACATGGTAAAAAAATTTTTGACCCCCGCTTAGGGCATCGGCCCGAAGCGGGGGTTTTTTGTTTACAAAAATCCGCGTTCAATTTATGAATCGATCATATGTTCGATAAAAAAAGATAAGTATAAAATATTTTTTAGAAAGGGGGTGGCGATATGGCGATTATAAACAAACCGGCCGGAGCGAGATTGCAGTTGGCTTACGGCAAGGGCTTGACGGGCTTTTCGGTCGGCAAGATCAGAACCGACGTGAGCGGGCAGGAAGCCGCGGATTTTATGGCGGCGATAGGCGGCTTGCAAAACAACGTGCCAATGCAGGCGTTTTTGGTTGTTTCCGAAACGCTCGAGGAAGACGAGTAAAAAAGCTGCTAAAAATTTTAAACGAAAGGAGTGATGATCATGGCGAACATGTACAAATTAACGCTGACATTTTTGTCCGACCTGAAGGAAGCCGTAGGTTTTACCGTTCCGCGGGCCAATCCGGATTTAACTGATACGGATGTTTCCGAAATTATGGACGAAATAATCGGGACGGAAATCGTTTCGATACGCGGCGGCGTGCCCGAAACCAAGCACAGGGCAGAGCTGATTACAACGGAAGTGACGACCTATTTAGGCTAACGCAAAAATTTAAACGAAAGGGGGGGTAAACATGGCAATCGGGACGATTACCGCAATCAAACTCGTGCTCAGGTACGAAAGCGGGTCGTACACGTTCGATAAAATCCGCCGGGACACGGATGTTACCGACGATAAGCTGTACGATTTGGCGGCCGCTTTAAATTCCGCGCAGTCTGAAGCGGCAAAGCGGATAATTAAAGTAGTGACCACTCACATTGCATAATAATTTTTAACTCGAAAGGGGTGATACAATGAACGCATATTTAGTTTTGTCTTTCGGTACGAACTTGGGCAAGACGAAAACGCTCCGCGTGCCTGACGCAAAGTCCGCGCTTAATGCCTCGATCGTGGGCATTATGATGAGCAACATCAGAACGGCGGCGGTGTTCGACAAAGCGACCGAAGGCCTGACAAGCAACAAAAAGGCGGAACGCTTCGAGCAAACGAAAAAAAGCTTCGCCTTAAATTAAACGGAACAATTGAGCAAATGCAAAACCCCGCGGAAAACGCGGGGTTTTTTCGTTGCACAGAAACACCGAAAGTGTTTCTTCCTTGCACAGAAACACCGAAAGTGTTTCTTCCTTGCACAGAAACACCGAAAGTGTTTCTTCCTTGCACAGAAACACCGAAAGTGTTTCTTCCTTGCAC
>WRDG01000098.1 GCA_009783525.1 Defluviitaleaceae bacterium
CGAAAACACGATAAAGGTGCTGAGCAGTTTCACGGCTCTGCGTGAACCCGGCGAAGAAGATTTCGAATCGTTTGTCACGGCGGCGCACGGGATAAAAAGCGCGCTGGCGAACATAGGCGAAAAGGAATTGTCTGCGGATGCGTACAAGCTCGAGCGCGCGGGCGCGGATCATAACGTAAAATTTATTTTTGAACAGACCGCCGCGTTCAACGCTTCGCTCGAATCATTGATCAAAGATTTTAAAAACGACACGCAGACGCAGTCCGACGAGTTCGACAGAGATCTGTTCATCAAAGCGATGAAGGCTTTGGCCGAAGCCGGCCGCTCGTACAATATCGCCGCAGCAAGAACGGCCATGTCCAAGCTGAAGCAAAAACAATGGCCGCACAAAATAAACTGCCTGATAGACGAAATTTCTGTTTGCCTGCTGCACGGCGAATTTAAAAAAGTCACCGCCACCGCGGAAAAAGCTGTGGAAAATAATTAATTAAGCTTGCTGTCTGTCGAAGTCTTCGATCATTTCTTTAAATTTTTTACCTTCTTCGGCGGTGCCGCCGCCAGAAGGAAACCAGCCGCCGCGTAAAAACGCGCTGATCGTTTCGCTGTCCGGCTGCTGCCATTTGTTTTCGAAAATATGGGCGTCGCTTGAGGCAAGGCTGCCGAAAAGCTTGACGCCCTTTTTATTTGCGATCGACAAAAATTCCGCCATGTCTTCGCGGGTCTTGCTCATGCCGCGCATGATTGCGATGTCGAGCGACCTTGGCTCGCAGGCGAGACATGCGTCCACGTATCCGGGAAAATACGGACCGCAGGTGTGCAGGTGTCCGCGCCCGAAGCGTTCGTACAGCCGCAGGTTGCACGGCGCGCAAAATTCTGTGTGCAGCGAGGGGTTGATGACGGACACGTAGTCGTCCCAAATGATGATGCCGCACTCGCCGGGGATGGGGTTTGAATGGTTGCGCGCGTAAACGTCGCTGCCCGCCCAGCGCTCCATGCATTCGTTAAGCTTTATGATCCCGTCCGTAACATTGTTTAAAAATTTATGCGTGAGCTCCGGCTCGTCGTACATCGCGAGCATGAGGGCCTCGTTTGGCAAAAGTTTCGTCGCGGTCCCGTACGGCGACTGATAGTCCGGCGGGCCCACCGTGATCTGTCCGCCGGTCGCGTCGACAAAACGCTCCACGTCCTCCTTGAGGCGCGCACCCCAAAATGTTTTTTCAAAATCAATTTCGTTGGAAAGCTTTTCTGTTTCGTAAATCGTCTTGAAGTAACGGCCCTCGGTATACGGCGGGTCGTAATCCGCTATCAATTGCTTCGCGCCGTAAATCGACGCGAGTATGCCTTCGCCGAAGTAGTACAGGTTCATCTGCGGCAGCATGTCGCAGTTTGGGAACGTGTCGAACATGTGCTGGATCGACAGAAGGTTCGCCTCGACCGCCTTCTTGCTGTCGTTGCACACATCCGTAAAGTTGTATTTGTTGCCGCCCATCCACGCGCCGTGCACCGCCGCGTTTACTGTAAACGTAAACGGCGTGCGCTCCGTTTTTTCGCCGGCGTACCATCGCCGCCTGATGTCTTTTGCCTCCGCGAGGCGGTCTTTGCTGAACCTGAGCTTTTTCATTTGAACCTCCTGATTAATTCGATTAGCTTTTCGTTTTTAGATAAAAGTGTAAACAATGGAAAACCGATTACAGAAACGGCAACAAACTGTCCTGCCATAACAGTTAGGGTAAAAAATGCGAAGTCGCGCATAAATATTGCGGCACCCGCGCCGAAAGAAACCTCCAGAGCTATCATGAAACCGATAAAAAAGCTGAAAACCGTCGGCCAAAGCGAAGCCAAAAATAAATTTTTCTTTGAAAATTTAACAATAAACAACAAAGCGACCGCCGAATGAAGCGTGCCGAATACTGCGTCCAGCAAGGGGTTGACCGAAGAGAACAGGTTGGCTATAAAACAGCCCGCAACAATACCCGGCGCAAGCAGAGGGTTGAAAAAAGCAAGCAGCGTAAGCGCCTCCGCCACCCTTACTTGAATTTGCTCGTGCTGAAACGGCAGCAGGATTGTAAGCGCGGCGTACACGGCGGCGATCATTCCGTTCGCCGCTATCAGATTAATTTTATTTTTCAATTTGTGCTCCTTAAATTTTTTTTTGACGTAAATTTTAATAAATTTCAATGGGAAGAGCGCGGATAAACTTTTGCGGCGGCGGTTCTTACTTCTTCAAAAGTGCCGAATATTTTTCCCGTTATGGTCAAACCGTTTTGTGTGCGGACAATTACTCGGCTGCCGTCTGTTGAAAAACCTATCTGCTCGTAATCGATCAAATCGTTCGGCTCCGCGTCAAGGCGGTACAGCATGAGGCCGGTTTCCAAATCGTACACATATGCGCATGACAGCGACCTGCCAACCGCCACGGCCCTGCCGCCGTCCGGGTCGAGGTTTAGCGAAATGATCCCGTTTTCAATTATGATGTTGTTCAATGACCCGCTTGTCATGTCAAAAACCATAAGCCGCCCGTCGAGCCCGGCCGTGACCAAATGCCGCGGCGTCATGTATGCCGCCGAGATCACGCCTATGTGCTCCCAAATTATGTGAGAGGCTTCCGTGCGGTTTTTTTCGAGATCCCAAACCGCGACGTAACTGTCCGGATAAATTATCGCGATAAACCGTCCGGACGGCTCGTTTACAAGGTACGGCTGCATCCAGTAAAAAAACGACGTGTCGTATAAATGGTTGCTGTTTAAAAATAATTCTTCGGTATAAGCGACATCAAAATACGAAGGGTAGGCAAAAATATTTTCGGCGCCGTCGCTTGCGGTAACTGAGGTCGCGCTCAAAGCGGTGTTGTATATGCCGCAAAAACCGGACTCGCTGCCCGCCAAAAATCTGTTCCCGTCGTTGCTTAACGCGTAAACCGCGTCCGCATTGTCGAGCTCGGCGACGCATCTGTTCGCAGCGATGTCGTACACACGCGCGGGCTCGCCGAAATCCGAACCGTTCACATATAAAAAAACTCCGCACGGGGACAGGAACAGTCCGGTATCGGAGCCGCTGATTGCCATGAGCGGAGGGTTTGACTCAAAAGCCGCGCGCTCGGCGTCGCTTGGAGCTCGGGTCGTGTCGTTTGCAAAATTCCAAACGGCGGGAGGGTCGTAGCTGTTTGGCCGGCCGTAAATTATTTCCGTTTCTGATATGAAACGGCCTGCGACATAATTTTCGCCGACATGCAGCGACGCGGTTTCCATCGGTTCTGCACCGGTTTTCCATACGACTATTTCGCATGTATATAAACCGTACGCGGTCACGAAAAATTCGCCCGAGGGCGAAAACGAAACGAACGCGAGCTCGTTGTCCATGTACGGCCTGTTGCGCGCCGCGGTAAATAACATTTCGCCGGTAAGCGCGTCAAAAAGAGCGGCGTTATAACTCCCGAGCCCGCATAAAATCAAACTGTCGTCCGGCGAAAATTCTGCGTAGCCAAGTTTGCGTCCGTTGTTTTTTAACGGCGAGGCCAGTCGGAACGCGCTGCTGTAGACCGAGCCTTCGAGCGTTTGACGTATTCCGTTTTCTTTTTTTTCGTCGCCTGCCGGGAACACGGCGTCGTAAATGTCCGCGGACTCGAGGGCGAGGTGTACGCCCGCTATCCTGTCGCCGTCCGCGGCCGCGTTTTTGGACAGCTCGCTTAGCAAATCAATTTGGCCGAGCATTGCGATCCGGGTTTGCCGCACGGCTTCGGCTTCGTTTTCTACCGCTATCTTCCTTTGGCGTTCCGTTTCGATTATCTGCCGTTCGAGCTCGTCGTTTTTTTGCGTGATTTCGATATTTTGCCGCGAAATGACGGACGCCTGATACGACGCGTATCCGCCGAACACGGCGAACACCGCGACCGCCGCCGCGCTTGCGGTCAGGGCGATTTTAAAGATGCGTTCGCGGGCGCGGCGGCGCAGGTCGTCGAACTTCACGCCGAGTATAGGCGCGAGCAGCCTGAGCTTTTCTATTTTTAACTTCTGCTTCATTTGGCCGACGCTGTCCGCGCGAATGTCTGCGGCCATGGGTTCGCGCTCCGTGAGGCTGCCGTCTTCCGCCTCGTCGTAAAGCAGAATATCCGGGAAACTCTCGCGCGGATCGCCGGCGGCAAGCACCGCAAGCACGCGCGAACGCCCGTGCAGCTTTACGAACGTTTCAATTTCCGCCCGGCACCATTTCGAATACTGCGTGTCGGGCGTGCATACAACGACAAGCCATTTCGAATTGGCAAGCGCGTCGAGTATGTCGCGGGCGAGGTCGCTGCTTGTCGGCAGCTCTTCCTGGTCGCGGAAGCAGCGCCCCACTTTTTTTATCCCCGTGGTTTTTTTTATGTGCGAGGGTATCGCAAAATTTTCAAGTTTCGTGTGGATGGCTTTGGCCGCGGCGATGTCGCGCGGCATATGCCGGTAGCTGATGAATACTGTGTAGTCTTTCATTGGCACTCCCTTCACGCCTTTACCGGCGAACGGAACCGCATATACTCTCTCATTTCGTCCGCGGCGCTTCGCGGGGATTCGCGCACCGAGGGCGCGTCCGCGTCGAGATGGCTTTGCTTGCCGTCAAATAAAAATTCGTTGAAGAGCATTTCTTTCATATCATAAATAATTTTTTTGCTGCCCGGTTCGTTTGAAACATCGTTTAATTCGTAAGGGTCGGCGGCAAGATCGAAAAGCGTTTCGCCGCCGGGGTTGCCGCATATCAAAAGCTTGTGCGACCGCGTCCGCACCATGTACCTGTTTTCGCCCGCAAGGTATTCGGCAAACACGCAGCCGCCGCTGCCCGCGCCGCGCATCGAGGCGGGTATGTCCGCTCCGCATTCGGAAAGGATCAAATGCGGCAAAAAAATATTTGACGACATGCTTCCGTCTTCTCCGCGCACGCGGCCGCCGGGATATTTGACGATGAGCGGGATCTTCATCAGCGGGTCGTACATATGGCCGCCTTTAAGCAGCAGATGGTGGAACCCCATGTATTCGCCGTGGTCGGCTGTGTAGATAATCATCTTGTTGTCGTACAGCCCTTTTTGCTTGAGCGCGGCGACGATCCCGCCGACCGCATCGTCGATTTGCGTTATCGTCCCGTAATACATCGCCATGACATGACGCAGTTTTTTTTCGTTCAGCCTGTCGTAATCGAAATAATATTTTTTTTTGTCCGCTTCCGGAACGGCGCAGGTGTAGCCGGGCAGAAGCGTAAGCGCGTCCGCGTCGTACATCGCGGCGTACCTGCCCGGCGGGTCGAAAGGGTGATGGGGTTTTATAAAACCGACCGCGAGAAGATTTCCGCCGCCGCTCCAGCCGTCGATTACTTCGAGCGCGCGGTTTGCAATCCATGTAGTCGAATGATGTTTTTCCGGCAGGTCAGACTCTAGCGCGCCGAACGAATCCCAATATTCTTCCGGCGCGTTTTTTCTGTACTCGGCGCGTTGGTCGAAAAGGTCAACCGCGTCTATTAAGTTGCGGTCTTTTAAATATTTGTGGTAGTCGTCGTCGAAACGGCCGGGGCCGTCCTGCTCCGCCAAAAACATTTTTTCAAAACCCGCGTCGAGATATGTCGGCGTAAAGTGCATCTTGCCGACGGCCGCCGTCCTGTAGCCGCCGCGCCGTAAAATTTTAGGGAACGTTTCAATGCCGGCGGGGATCGTGCAGCGGTTGTCGAACCCCAAATGGCTGTGCGGATACCGCCCCGTGAGCAGCGAGTAGCGCGACGGCGTACAGATGGGATACACGCAGTAGTGTTCGGTGTGAATCGCGCCTTCGTTTGCGAGCGCGTCCAAGTTTGGCGCGGCAACGTCGAGGTTGCCGTACGCGGGCAGGCAGTCCTGTCTGTGCTGGTCGGCGACAATCAGCAAAACATTCGGCTTCGGCATTTTATCGGCCCTTATTTTTTTTGCATTGTACCATTATTTGTATTTATTTTTTGCCAACAATTTTTTGGCAGCCGACTGAATAAAAAAAGCGCCGAAAAATTTTTGTCGCTGATAAAAAATCGAATCAAAATTTTTTTCATGAAGTGCGCGTGAGTTAAGAAATCAATTTTTTTCATTGAGCGGAAAATATTTCCGTTGAGCGGAAAATATTTCCGTTGAGCGGAAAATATTTCCGTTGAGCGGAAAATATTTCCGTTGAGCGGAAATTTTTTCCGCACACCGCCGATTGGCGCAAACTTATTTTTTTTTCCCGGTAAAGAGTGTATTATTGAATACAAATAAAAATTGTATACGGAACAGGTGAAACTGTGTTTTCAAACAATCTCGGGATAGACCTCGGCACGGCAAATACATTGGTTTTCGTAAGAGGCAAAGGGATAATTTTAAACGAGCCGTCGGTTGTGGCAATGAACACGGTCAGCAACAAGGTGCTGGCTGTGGGAGACGAAGCCAAAGAAATGATAGGACGCACGCCGAGCAGCATTAAAGCAATACGCCCCATGAAAGACGGAGTGATCGCGGATTTTGAAACGACTCAGGCGATGCTTAGATATTTTATCCGCAAGGCGCGGGCAAAACATTTTATCACCGGAAGGCCGCGTGTTGTGGTCTGCGTGCCGTCGGGCGTGACGGAAGTGGAAAAACGCGCGGTGCTCGAGGCGGCGATATCGGCCGGCGCAAAAGAGCACAACGTCTATTTGATCGAGGAGCCGATGGCGGCTTCAATCGGCGCGGGGCTGCCTGTGGCGGAGCCAATCGGAAGCATGATTGTTGACATCGGCGGCGGGACAAGCGAAGTCGCGGTGATAAGCCTCGGCGGCATAGTCGCATGCAAGTCGCTGCGGACGGCGGGCGACGAGCTTGACGAATACATCGTCAATTATATTAAGAGGCAGTACGAATTGACGATCGGCGAACGCACGGCGGAAGACATAAAAATGACGATTGGATGCGCGTACAATCCCGACCCGAAAAAAACGCGCGAGATTTGCGGCCGTGACCTTCGCAGGGGTCTGCCGAAAACAATGACGGTAAACGCGTCCGAAATACGCGACGCGATTTCGGAGCCCATATCCGCGATTATGGACGCGATACGGTACACGCTCGAACATACGCCGCCGGAACTCGCTTCCGACATTATGGAGTCTGGCATAACTTTGACGGGCGGCGGCGCGATGCTCGCCGGGCTGGACGCGCTCATAAAGCACGAAACCGGAATCCCGGTAAACATCGCGCACGAGCCTCTCAATTGTGTGGCGACGGGCACGGGAATGGTTCTCGAACAAATCAAAATATTGCAAAATATGCTGATCACTCCCAAAAAACTGAGGATGTGACGTGCAGTTCATCAAGAAACATAAAAAAATATTTTTGGCCGCCGGGATGCTCGCATGCTTCGCCGCGATTTTATTTACCGTTTCGCCCGCGGCGGCGCCAACTTTTTTAGATGTTTTGGCGGGATATACGGTCGTGCCGGTCCAGCGGATGTTCGCCGCCGCAGGTAAGGCTGTAAGCGGGACTTTCGAACTTTTTGCGCATACGCGGCGCATCCAGGATGAAAATGCCGAACTAAACAAAAAAATCGACAGTCTGCTTGTCGAAAACCGCCGCCTGCAATTGGCGGACGAAGAAAATGAGCGGCTGTCCGACTTGCTTGAATTGAAAAGACGCTACGGAGAGCTTCCGACCACGGGAGCGAACGTAATAGGCAAGGACCCGTCCGATTGGTTTGACGTCTATTTTATCGATAAGGGAAGCGACGGCGGGATAGCCCGCAACATGGCGGTGTTGAGCGGCGGCGGTTTGGCGGGCACGGTCAGCCTGTGCTTCCCGAATTATTCTATGGTCGTGTCTTTGGTGGACGACCGCAGCTCGGTTACCGTCGAATGTGTCAGAACGGGAGACATCGGAATAGTAAAAGGCGACAGCATGCTTATGTCGCAAGGTTTATGCGTTATGGAATATATCAGCGGCAACGCTCAAATAATTTCCGGCGACGAAGTTATCACGTCGGTCAAGAGCGCGATATACCCGCCGGGTCTGCTTGTGGGGCATGTAATCCACATAAAGCCGTCCGCCGACG
>WRDG01000099.1 GCA_009783525.1 Defluviitaleaceae bacterium
ATAGCCGCGGCCGTATGCCGAACCGAGGTATACCGTCGTATGGCCTTTGGCGTAAAAACTCCAGTCGTATGTCTTGCCCTGCTGCAAGTTGACTGCGTCGCTTGTAAAGACCCAGTTGCCGAAATCTGAAACTGTTACGTCCAATGAATTTAAGCCTTTTTCTGCATAGCCGTTTTGTGTTGCGGTCATGTTAAAGCCGGGTGTGCCGTCCATAACCCAGTTGGCTGTGCCGTCGAAGCCGCCGTTTCGTATGAGGTTGCCCGGGACCGGCGTAGGCGTTGGCGTGGGCGGGACGGTCGGGATCGGCGTGGACGGCGGGGGCGTTGGAGTGGGGCCGGGTGTCGAGCCGCCCTCCACTTCGACTATGCTTACCAGCGCCAGCGAAACGGGAGATTGGAACCCGCCGCCTACAACGCGCGTGTTGCCCTGCTGGAAGTTTCCGCCCGCGGTGTATGTGACCGTGTAAAACTGCCAGTCGGTGCTGTTTATGTCTATTCTTGCTGCCATATAACTGAAGCTGTACATTGAGCCTAAATATATTACTGCGGTTCCCCTTGCCCAAAAACTGAACTCATATGTCTTTCCGGTTTCCATTCCGACAAGGTTGGAATAAAACCAGTTGCCGTAATCGCTCGGCGTTATGTTGAGGCAGTTTATCCCGCTGTCGAAACCGTTTGTTTCGACGTTTAACCTTGCGCTTCCCGGTTCTATTGCCCAGTTGGATGTGCCGCCGCTGAAATTTCCGTTGGGGACAAGGTTGAGGCCCGGTTCCACGTAATTAAACGGGCGCACCGGCACGTTAAGGTTTCCGTGCGCGTCGTCCCATATAAGGTTCCCGAACCAAGTCAGGTTGGACGGTTTGTTGACGCCGTCTTTTCTGTCCACATCGTAGCCCATGCCGGAACGCGAAACGGGATTGTAGGGGTCGGTGACGCAAAAATGGTCTCCGGCCCACATCCAGTACAAACGTCCTACGTTCCTCGGGACGCCTATGTCAAAAACATTTTTTGTCGACGTGGCGGTTATGTCCGTGCCGAAGCCCGGCAGCCGGTTTTCAAAAACCGTGCCGTATTCGCCGAACATGAGGGCGAGGTCGCTGTTCAAAACGGTATCGGTAAAATTTCTTAGTTGGTCGCCGTTGGTCCAGTGATACGGATGCAGCGAATATACAAGATTGTCATACTCCGTATTAAGCTGGGGGCCTTTGTTTAATATGGCGCTCGACGGACCGTACGGGTCGCCGTGGTTGTATCCGCCCTGCCCGTAGTAGTGCTCGTCGAGTACGATAACGTTTTCGATGCCCGCGCCCCTAATTTTGTCGATGACGTATTTGTGCGTGCTGTACCACATGTCGCATGACGCCTGCGGCGGGCCCTGCCAGATGTTTATTCCCCAATCCGGCACAATCTGCACATTGGGTGCGTACGAGCCCGGTTCGTTCATTATGTTGAACCAGACATACGGATTGTCTTTATGCCTTTCGGCAACCGCAAGCCAGTTGTCCGCAAAGTCCGCCAAAGTGTAAATCTTTGTGTCGAGGAACCCGTCCGGATACGAATGTCTTATTTCCTGCTCGGTATCCGTGGGGTAGGAGCCTGTGTAGTCGTGGAATTCGATTTTTACGACGATGCCGCGTTTCGTAAATGCTTCGACTATTTGGTCGATGGACGACGGAATGTTGCCGACGAATACATACTTGCCCATATAGGTTACGAGCCGTACCGTATTGAAGCGCCATGTGTTGGCTATCACGTCCGCGTCCTGTATGGGATCCCTGCCGGCAAACATCATAGGCCCGTTGATGTTCGTGCCGATGGGTACGAAAAGATTGCCGAACGGGTCGTAGATATCACTGCCTGCGACGGTAAAGTTTTCGCCAGGCCCTATCATGTTTACATAAAACGTAAGTGTTTTTCCTTCGTAGTTTATCGTGATGGGTTTTTGCCCGTGGCTGTTGTCAAAAGCCGATGCGTCAGCCATCGAAGCGTTTGCGTAAACCAATTCGGAATAGCCGTTTTCGTAGTCGCAGTAAAATTTCATCCCGGTCAGATCAAAGGCTTCGCCGGGAAAATAATTTACCTTGTCCGGCATAGAAACAAGGGTGAGGCCGTTTATCTGCGGGCCGCTCCCGTAAACATCCGCTTCGAAGGAAACGCTTGCGCCCTTGTATGTGACGGTGACTTGCTGCCTGCCCGGAACGGACGGGTCAAATCCGCTTACGGAAACACCCTTCGTCCCGTTTGCGATCGGGATGTCCGCCTTGTGGCTTTCGCCGACGTAGCTCGCTTCAATTATCATGCCGGCGAGGTCAAGCGGTTGGTTTTCGTAATACGACAGCTGCCTCGGCAATTGAATCAAGCGGATGCTTTCTACAGCCAGCTCGAAAATTTCGATTTCGTCCAAATAAGCCGGCGTGCCGTAGCCGGCTATTTTAATTATTGCGTTTCCGAATGTGTCCGGCGTGGTGAAGACAAACTCGGATTGCTGCCAGGACTCTCTGCCCTGCCATATTCCCCATCTGTCCGCGCCGTCGAAAGAAATGCCCAAATGCCCGTCGACGTTTCCGTAAGGGGCTATGGCACTGGCGGAAAGTCTGTATGTTGTGTTCGGCTCCAAAAGCCTTTCGAGGCCCCAGTAAAAATAATAGGCCGTTTCGCCTTGAGGCATGCTGATGCTTGTTGAAGACGAATAGGAATACTCGCCGCTTACGCCTATGTTGCCGGCGTAGGACGAAAAACCTTCCGTGGCAAAATAATGGGCTTCGGGTATCCTAAGGATCCGCGTGTGTGCGGCCGAAGCGTGCAACTGCAATCCGGAAAAAAGACCGGTAAGCATTGCGGCGGTTAACAAAATTGCCTTAAACCGTTTGATGATAATCACCTCTCATTTTAATTTTTGAATCTAAACGTCCGTTTTGTTGACGCGCAAACGGTTACGCGACCTCTTTATTGAGTTGGGTTCTCATTAAATAATTTTTTCACTCCTTTTTTACATTTTGTACACAAAATAATAAATAGTATCCCCTCCTTGTACATATTAACACTATAACAAATTAGCAACAATGCGCGGCAATGTTTAATGCGGCAATTAAATAAAAAAATGCCGTAAAAAAATGATAATTTTTTACGACATTATTAATTTTTTACTTATGAAATTTAGCCGTTATGATAAACGGCCGGTTTTTTATTTTTTCTAAACCTTTTTCATGGAAGCGAAATGGAACAGAAGTCCCTTTTCACCGTACCGTTCGTATAAGACGCCGAGGTTGTGGTCGACGCCGGGCTCAACTTCATATTCGTGGGGCACGCCCATGCTCGTTAAAAAACTGTGCGCTGCTTCGTTGCCTTCGAACAGGAAGTCTTTGTCGCCTATGACCAGTCTGATATGCGAGCCGCCGCGCAGCGCGTCCGCATTTTTATTTATCCAATAAGGAATAGAATTTGCAGAAGTTTTTGCGTCGCCGGTAATTTTTCCGAAGCTGTAAGCGCAGGCGTACGCGACGGCGGAGCAAAAAAGCTCGGGGTATTTCGCGGCGAA
Source organism: Defluviitaleaceae bacterium (assembly GCA_009783525.1). Classification (GTDB taxonomy): domain Bacteria; phylum Bacillota; class Clostridia; order Lachnospirales; family WQUN01; genus WRDG01. Next base: position 3,538 of record WRDG01000099.1, read on the forward strand.
GTACAGCGCGCCGTGCCCGCCCATAGAAAAACCTTCGACGGCCCTGCCGCTGCGCGACGCGGTCGTTCGGTAAGCGGAATCGATATGCGGCAGCAATTCTTCTATTATAATAGACTCCATTGGCAGCGAGCCGTCCGCCGCATTTTTATAGCCCGAAGTCTCCGCGCCGTTGACAAAAACAATGAGCATTTCAAAGGACTGCGTCCCTTCTAAAGTATCATTCGTGTTTTCGCCGGGCGGCGTGTATTTTGCCAAAAATTTTTTTTGATAAAAATCCGCGGCCGAAATATCGGACGACTCGTTGCCGCCCATCCCGTGCAGCCAATAAAGCACGGGATATTTTTTGCCCGACTGCCCGTACCCCGGCGGCAGGTAAATGTTATAGCCCACGTCCTGCTTTAAAAGCCCGCTGTAAAATGTTTTGTGATGTACGTTTTCAACCGTTTTCGACGGCGGGTTTACCAATTTCAAGTCGGGACGCAAATAAAAATCCGCCGCGGAGTGTGTGTAAACATCAAAACGCAGCGGATATTTTTTTTGGAAAACCTCCGGATTTTTGGAGCCGACGGGCGTGAGCATCATTTGAAACAATTTTTTTTCGCCGCCTTCGGATAATGTAACGTAAGATGTGTTCATGTAAAAAAGATACTCGTGTATCCAAGCGAAATAATCCTTTTTTGTTATTGCCGCCGATTCCTCGCGCAATATCATGCACGACAGCCCGTTTTTTATTTCGTCTCCGGCCGAGTCGAGCGTCGCGCCGAGCTCGGCGGCGTTAAGCGGCACGCCGCAGTGCGACACGGTTATCCCGTACTGGCCGTCAACAAAAACCCATTTGCGCAAATCTTTTAAATATACTTCGACCGCGACATGGCCCGCGCCCGAGTCGCGCGTTTCCGCGTCGCGCGTCATCAGCCCGAGCACGCGCGCCGGAATGTTAAGCGCGCACAGGCAGCCGTGGATCACGCGACCGTATTCGACGCAGCGGAAATTTTTTCCTTGTTCCGTAACCTCGTCCAAAATCGAAAGCGGGTCGTCGCTGACCGGCGTGTTAGCGCCGTCGTGGCTCCAAAGGTTAGTAACCCACTTGGTTATTTCCGTCACCTTTTGATATTCCGAATTGCCGCAAGCCGAAACCTTTTCTTCGAGCTTGTACTTGCTTTTTAAAATTTCGAAATATTCCGCGCCGTATTCGGACCATGCGACGGCTTTTACCGGGCGTTCGAATCCGTAAGAATATTTGGCGTTTGACAGAATGTATTCACAAAATTTTTTTCCCATGCGAACCTCCGTAAATTTAGATTGACTTTTATGGAAACCTCGATAAAAACCGCGCTTTAAATTTCTTCGTTGTTTTTTACCGTTCGCCCGTTTTTAATCCTTCGTTGATGCGTTCGAAAAAAAAATCGTCTCGTTTACAAAAAAACCTCCAGTTCGGACAGCCTGCGTATCTCATAATCCGGGGAGATGTCCGTGCAGTTTTCTTTGCCGTCCGGGTTGAACCAGCAGGTTTTAATTCCGGCGCCGCGCCCGCCCTTGATGTCCGCGGTAAGCGAATCGCCCACGATTAATATATTTTCTTTTTTTACACTTTGGATGTGTGCAAATACATAGTCAAAAAAGCCTGCTTCCGGTTTGCGGAACCCCGCCCGTTCGGATACGAAAAAATCGGAAACGTATTTTTTTATCGGCGAGTGTTCCATCCGCGACTCCTGCGTGATTATGATTCCGTTTGAAACGATGTAGATTTTTTTTCCGCGGGACACGATCAGCTTGCAAATGTCTTCCGCGCCTTCAATTAAATTTGCATTTTTTCCCATTTCATATAAAAAAGCGTCGTTAAACTTTTTAGCATCGCAAACGGCGCCTATCTGCTCGAATAATTCTGTAAACCTTTTCGTCTGCAGTGCGTCCTTTGAAATTTTGCCGTGCTTGTAGCTCTCCCAAACGCGATAATTTATTTCGCGGTATCTTTCGAGTACACAATCCGTATAAACGAAACCGCAGCGCCGGAACATTATTTTCAACGCGGTTTCTTCCGCCGGGTCAAAATCGAAAAGCGTGTCGTCCGCGTCAAATAAAAAAACTTCTATAATAAATCACCCGCCTTAATTTTTTTTAATATTTTTTGAAACAATAAAGGCAGGCGTTTCACGCCTGCCTTATAGGTTTGAATTAATTTCAGCTTGCCGCTTCGGTCAGCTCCGTCTCGGCGGGTTCCGCCTGATAATATTCATCTTCTTCTTCGATGTAGGGTTCGCCTATCGCTTCAATTTCTATTGAGCGGTAGCTTTGCATTCCCGTGCCGGCAGGGATCAGCTTGCCGATTATCACGTTTTCTTTTAAACCGATGAGCGGATCCACTTTGCCGCGGATAGAAGCTTCGGTCAATACTCGCGTGGTTTCTTGGAAGCTTGCCGCAGACAGGAACGAATCTGTCGCGAGCGACGCTTTCGTTATGCCGAGCAGCACGCGCGTGCCGACGGCGGGTTCGAGCCCCTGCTTGACCGTGTTTTTATTTATTTCTTCAAATTCGAGCCAGTCGACGAGGCTGCCGGGCAGCAGGTCGGTGTCGCCGTTTTCGTCGATTTTTATTCGCTTAAGCATTTGCCGCACGATAACTTCGATGTGTTTGTCGTTAATATCGACGCCCTGGAGACGGTAAACGCGCTGCACCTCTTGGAGCAAGTAGTCCTGCACGCCGCGCAGGCCTTTGATTTTTAAAATGTCGTGCGGGTATACGCTGCCTTCGGTCAATTCGTCGCCCGCCTTAATTTCTTGGCCGGTGAAAACTTTGAGCCGCGAACCGTAATTGGCCACATACTCTTTCGATTCGTTTGTTTCGTCGTTTGTAACAAGAACCGTTCGCTTGTTTTTAACTTCGTTTACCGTAACCTTCCCGCCGAATTCCGCGATGATTGCGAGCCCTTTTGGTTTACGCGCTTCGAACAGCTCCTCCACGCGCGGAAGGCCGGCGGTTATGTCTTCGTTGCTTGCTATGCCGCCTATTTGGAATGTACGCATTGTTAATTGCGTGCCGGGTTCGCCAATCGACTGGGCGGCGATGATGCCCACCGACTCGCCGATACGTACTTCGCGGCCGCTTGCCATGTTCGCGCCGTAGCATTTTGAACACAGCCCGACACGCGAACGGCAGCTTAAGTTTGTACGTATGTGTACGCTTTTGACATTGGCTTTGTCGATCGCTTCGGCTGCGTCTGCGGTAATAAGAGTGTCCGCCGTCGCAAGTACTTCGCCGGTTACGGGGTGGGTGACTGTATCGAGCAGCCAGCGGCCGCGAATACGGTCGGTGAGGTTTTCGATAACTTCTTCGCCGTCCATAAATGCCGAAACCCACATGCCCGGTTTTTCGTCGGTGCCTTTGACGCAATCCCATTCGCGTATGATTATGTCCTGCGAAACGTCAACCAAGCGCCGAGTGAGATAGCCTGAGTCTGCCGTACGCAGCGCGGTGTCGGCAAGGCCTTTGCGCGCGCTGTGCCCCGAAACGAAATACTCAAGCACGGTCAGGCCTTCGCGGTAGTTTGATTTTATAGGCACCTCGAGCGTTTTGCCCGAAGGGTTGACCGTGAGGCCGCGCATACCTGCGAGTTGTTTCATTTGCGCTTTGTTGACCCTCGCGCCCGAGTCGAGCATCATAAAAATGCTGTTATATTTGTCGAGGCTTGCCATAAGCTCTTCGGTGAGTTTGTCGTTCGCTTTGTTCCATATGTCGATTACTTTATTGTAGCGTTCGTCGTCAGACATTGTACCGCGCCGATATTTCATTGTGATTTCTTCAACCATTTCTTCGGCGTTTCCGATTATTTTTGTTTTGTTCGCGGGTATGACCATGTCCGATACGGAAACGGTGAGCGCTCCCTGCGTGGCGTAACGGAAGCCGAGTTCTTTAATGTTGTCAAGCACTATGGCCGTTTCTGTCGAACCGTATTTGTTGATGCAACGGTTAACGATACGGCTGAGAAACTTATTGTTAACAAGACCGTTGATTTCGTATTCGAAAATATTTTTAAACTCGCTGCGGTTTATGAAGCCGATGTCCTGCGGTATCGCTTGGTTGAATATTACGCGGCCGGCGGTGGTGCCGACGCGGTTTTTCAATGTTTGGCCTTCCCATACCGCAGAGCGCATTACTTTTATTTTTGCATGGAGGCTTATTTGACCGGTTTGATATGCAAGCAGCGCTTCGTCCTCGTCTTTGAAGATTCGTCCGTCGCCCATTTCATTTTCTTTTTCCAGTGTCAAATAATAAATTCCGAGCACCATGTCTTTGGTGGGCACCGTTATAGGCGCGCCATCGGAAGGTTTTAGCAGATTGTTCGGCGAAAGCAGCAAAAAGCGGCACTCGGCCTGAGCTTCAACCGAAAGCGGTACATGCACCGCCATTTGGTCGCCGTCAAAGTCCGCGTTGTATGCGGAACACACAAGCGGGTGCAATTTCAGCGCGCGGCCTTCTACCAGGAT
>WRDG01000100.1 GCA_009783525.1 Defluviitaleaceae bacterium
CTGCGGCGCCAAACGGCGGCACGGAAGAGTCGCAGGCCGAAATACTGCCGCCGGCGTACGATATGCAAACCGAATACGAATACGGCGGCCTTGACATAGGGCAGCCCTATGCGGGCGGCGCGGGGGACGACGACGTAACGGAGATACAGGTAAAAACTCTTGAACGGACGGCGGACGAAAACATCAGGATGTATTTCGATTCAAACGGGAATCCTTCAGGCATTGTGTTTACATCGGACGGATTACCGCTAAGGCCGTATTCAGAAATATATGAGCATCTTATGGGCATGAACCTCATCGATTCGGATTTCAATATAATTAATAATCCGGGCGGGTCGGATGCCGAAGGCAATTCAACTGACATGCCGTACCATATACTGGTGCCGCAGCCAAACGGCACATTTATTGAAGTCGATCGTTTTAACGTGCCGTACGGCATGTGGGAGTGGGACGAAGAAACGGAAGAATTTATTTTTCTTGAGTTTGAAGTTATGCCGCTTGCCATGTGGAGATGGGACGACGAAAAGGACGAATGGCTGCTGATCGATTTCCGTGACCCCCCGCTTGGCTGGTGGGTTTTTGACGACGAAAACGGCGATTGGAATTTCATACAGTTCGGCTTGTTAGACGCAAGCAATTCGCCAAACACGGGCGACCGTCAAAAAGGAGCCGCCGCCGCATTAATTACTCTGCTGATAAGCCTGGCAGGCTTTGCGGTGCTTGTGTTTATCAAAAAAAGATTGATAAATTATGGATAAGAAAAAATGGCATTCGGTAAAATTTTTGTTTGCCGCGGGCATTATTGCGCAGGGCGCCGCTGCGGGCAAAAACGTGCTGGCGGCGGCGGAAACAGACTTAAACGAAACGGCGGCCGCTCAAGAAAACCTGGAGTTAACGGATCAAACCGAAATACAGGCCGAAGACCGGGATTTTTTTATCGACAGCGCAAAGGAGTTTTGCGATGCCGTTAACAGCCAAAAAACGGAATTGAACGAAACGTTTTTTTTAAACATAAACACCGCGCTCGCTCCCGATGTCCAAACGATATTGCAGAACATGGACACCGGCATGACCGCCTGCTCATGGAAATTTCAAAAATCAAACGGCGGAAGCGACGGCAAAAACGACAATGACTACACATTGTTTATGTTTGAGGCGGAGTACAGAGACGACATAAAAGTTTTGCAGGCGTTTCATAACAACGGGCTGTGTTCAAAGCTTTCGGCGAGCGAAGCCGCGATGATGGAAAAGGCAAAGGACATCGTGGGAAATATAATTTCGCCGGATATGAACGAATACGACAAGGCGTTGGCCGTACACGACTACATAATAAAAAACGGAAGATACGAAACCGCTGCGGAAGACGCCGACGTGCAAAAAAGCCTGTTCAAAACAGAAGGCATTTTAATGAACGGCATGGGCGTATGCTCGTCCTATGCGGGCGCCATGAATCTTTTGCTGGGCATGGCAGATATGGAATGTGTATTCGTCACGGGCGTCGCCCAAAACAAAGACGGCATTGCCGAGCTTCACGCCTGGAATAAAGTGAACATCGGCGGGATGTGGTACAACATCGACGCCGCATGGGACGATCCCGACTCGGATAAGCTGGGAGACGTCAGCTACAGTTATTTTGCCGTTACGGACGAGACGCTGTCCGCGGATCATTCTTGGAACAGGGATGCGTTCCCGCAAAGCGCGGTCAGCACGTATTACAACTATTTTAACTACAACGGCGTTGTAGCGGACAATTACGCCGATTTTAAAGAAATTGTAAAGCAGTGCGTCAAGCAAAGCGTCGACCAAACAGCAAGCGGGCAAAAGGACGGCGGTGATGTCTTGGTGCGCTTGTATGTTCAAAACTACGACGCAAAAAAATACAACGTAAATTTTATTTTCGACCTGCTGCCTTCCGCGACAACCTGCGTCCATTCAAAAATTGCGGGCACGTCTGGGGAGTTCGTAATAAAAATTAATTAGGGTGGGACTATAAGCGTGAAGCCGGACGGAAAAGAATATGTCACTTTAACGCGTCCGCAGGAACCCTCCGGCGCAAACGAAGCTCCGCGTGATTTTTTAAACGGGCAAAACGGTTTCGTATGCTTCAATTTTACAGAGCTTTTAAGGAACGGCGACTTTGACGTTCGCCGCGCCGCCGAAGACGATCCCGGCCTTACACTTTGCGAGTACGGCGAAAAGCTTCTGCGTCTTTTGGACTTGGCTCCCGAAATTGAAACAATACTAAATAAATTTGCGGTCCGGGATTTTAACCTGCGTAAAAATGACTATAAAAAAATCGATTCGATGCTTGCGCTGCTGGAAGATCTCAAATGCGGCAAATTCGTAGTCGAATTATTTTTTTTGAAAAACGCCAACCAAAAAAAAGCTAACTGGGATTTGGCGGCCGCGCAGTCCGAATCGGTTTTAGAAAGCTACCGGCAGTTTTGCAAACGGATATTGAACGCAAAGCAATCGCGGACGGATGCCGTAAACGGAGAAGCACCGCATCCGTATAACAATGACATGACTTTGAAGCGGCTGCTTGACGAGATGGAACAGAGCGGCGAGAACCGCAAAAAAGTGATTATGGCGGTCGACGATTCGCCGGATATTTTGCGGGCGGTATTTGTTGTACTTAACAGCCGGTATAAGGTCGTCCCGGTAAACGATCCTAAAAATTTCGAAAAAGTATTAAAACACGTCAAACCCGATTTGTTTTTATTGGACTACATGATGCCCGAGCTGACGGGATTTGACCTCGTGGCGGTCATACGCGGGCTTAGGGAGCATGAAAAGACGCCCGTCATTATCTTGACATCCGAAAGCGCGATAGATAAAAAATCGGCGGCCATAATGCTCGGCGCCGATGATTATGTTATCAAGCCCATCACCGCGAATGAACTGCGCGATGTGGTCGCTAAGTATTTGCCGTAAAATTATGGCGGTTCTTTATTTTAAAAGATTATCTAGTATCATATTCAAGTCGTTTTCTAAATTACCATTATAATCATCATGTGGTATACCAAGTAGATTTAAAATTTTACCGAACTTTTTATAGCCATTTTTACTTCTAAGTTCTACCCATTGTATGTTCAATTGATCAAATTGATCTTTATTTTGCTGTGATAATGTATCTGCAATAAAAATATTGGTGTTCCTTGCGATGGCTGCATCTGCGCTTTCCGGATTTCCTTTACCCATTAATTTAACTTCGCATAAATATTCGGTGTTGTTATTAATCAAAACAAAATCGTTTTCTCTGTCAACTTTTTTCTTATTATCTTTAATAAAATGAGTTGCTTTATAATAAGTTTCGGGTACTTTATACAGCTTGCATAAAAAAAGCATTAAGTGTTTTTCAACCCCTTTGCCTGCAGCACTCCATAAACCACCCGCCAAAGCTGCTCTTTTTACAGCTAAAACATTAATAACAATTAAACTTTCGTTTACATTTAAATCTACCGACACACTTTTAAGTTTTATGGTTAATGTCAGGTCAACATCATTGTCAATTTCGATTAAAGATTTAATGTTTTCAAACAAAGCGTCAAAATGCTCATCGGCCGCTTCTAAAACAATTTTTTTTGATACCGAATGATACATATTGCTGATAGTTTTTTTATTTAAACCCGAATTTATTGCTATATCGTCGACGGAATAATTTTTACATAAAAATGATTTTTTATACCAATCAATTGTTATATTTTTTGATTCAAGCTTTGCGTGTACTATTTTTTTGAAAAAATCAATTGCATATTGCAAAAATTCCGCATTTAACAAATTAATTATTTCTATTCGATAATCAGTTGAATTAATGATATGGATGATAATTCTTTTTATTACATGATTCGTTAATGTCATTTTATATTCTCCTTAAATGCATCGAGCGATAAAAAACGTGTTTCGCGTTCTTTTATCAAACGATTATAGTTTTTTTGCGTTTTCATATATTCAAAATAATTTGCTTCTTTTTCTGTTAAAAAAAACAATCTGTCTAATGATTTAGCTGTTTTTCCAACTGTACCGCTTCCGCCGAACGGATCAAAAACGAGATCTCCTTTATATGAATAATATTGTATTACTTTTTTACATAATTCAACAGGAAAGACTGCAGTATGTATTTTATCAAAACAAGGATCAATTTTCCAAACATTGGTCGTTTCGAAACCATCTGCCACTTTGCTTCTAAAAATTGTTTCATTATCATATTGATGTATATTCCAATCAAGAAGCTTTTCCGTCGTTTTTCTGTACACCATAACATATTCGGTAACAGGATTCGGTTTATAGCCCAAAGGTTTTCTGTGTTGTTGAAAACCACCGACACGGTTTTTTACACTTGCTTCCGGTTTTACCCAAATAATATCATCAATAAATTCCCATCCCATTTCTATTAAATAAGGATGAATATCAAAAGGTATCGGGTATCTTTTACTTGCATGTGCGCGGCTTATGCGAGGTACTATAATAGGAGATGTATTAAGTAAAAAGAACCGCCCTTCTTTAGTAATTCGATAAACTTCTTTAAAAACATCCGATAAAAATTCGAGATATGCTTTATATGACGGATATATCGAATAGTCTCTTGCGTTGTAATAAGGCGGCGATGTAAATGTTAAATGAACACTTTCATCAGGTACATATTTTAATGCTTCTAAAACATCGGCGTTGACAATTGTATTTTTTAAAAACTCGTATGTTTCTGTATGCGGAAATGAATTATTTTTGTTTTTTTTAATCGAAAAATATTCTTTATATATAACAGTCCTTATCATTTCGTTTTGATGGTTTATTAAAGGTTTCAAATGCTCTTCTACATCGTTGTCTTTTTCGAATACTAACAAACCTCGAATAGCTTGGCATACAATCTTTGGATCGTCATCATTAAGGAATTCATACAAATATTTTTTGTTGTCTTTTTGTCTTTGTCTACCAATCGCTGAAACAATTTCTCTGCGAACGCTTGTATCTTTTTCGGTTTCATATAAATTAATAAGTTTATCAATATTTGATTTGCCGTTTAATTTTCCAATATTTTTGACTGCATTTAATCTGATTTGCGAGTGGCTGTGTTCCAGCAATCCGTAAAGAAAATTTCCGTTAAAATTATATGGCAGACGGCCCAGATTTTCTAAAATAAATACGATACTACCTATATCACGGTAAGAATTAACAAGATCGGCAACAGCTTCGCCGCCGTTTAGTTTTAATTGAAAAATATTTTCTTTACTTAGCATCGTTTTTACACCTTCTTTTCATTTCCTAAACAGCCTGTCGTTATGGAACACCGGCTCGCAGGTTATGTTCACGCCGAGGCGCTTAAAGACGTTGAAGTCCACTTGGGACAAAATCACCGTCGAATGCGCCTCGCTGTTTTTTAACAGCGGGAGCTGTTCCAAAACCTTTTCGGCGGTGGGGTTTGTGGCGGTGCAGATGGAGAGCGCGATAAGAACCTCGTCGGTGTGCAGCCGCGGGTTGACGTTACCCAAAAAATGCAGCTTGAGACGCTGGATCGGCTCGATCATTATAGGCGAGATGAGTTTTACGTCGTCGCCGATGTTCGCCAAATATTTTAAGGCGTTAAGCAGCGCGGCGGCGGACGCGCCGAGCAGCGGCGTGGTCTTGCCGGTGATGGTCGTGCCGCAGGGGAGCTCGAGGGCGACGCAGTCGGTGCCGGACTGCTCGGCTTTGTTTAGCGCGGCGAGCGTTACGGCTCGCTGTGATGCTTCCGCGCCCGTGGCGTTCATAAGCAGCTCGAGTTTTTGGATCTCCTGCCGCAGGCCGCCGTCGTTGCGGTCGGCGCACAGCGCGTTGTAATAACGCCTGATGATTTCCTGCCTGGCCGCTTCAATGCAGACGTCCTCGTCGCAAATACATTCCGAGATGAGGTTCACGCCCATGTCGGTGGGCGACTTGTACGGCGACACGCCCCATATCTGCTTGAATATCGCGTCAAGCACCAAAAAGCCCTCCACGTCGCGGTTGTAGCTCGTGGCGGTAACGCCGTAGGCTTCCAAATGAAACGGGTCGATAAGGTTTATGTCGCCCACGTTTGTGGTCGCGGCTTCGTAAGCGAGGTTGATCGGGTGGCGCGGCGCAAGATCCCATACGGGGAATGTCTCAAACTTTGCATAGCCCGCGCTCACGCCGCGTTTAAACTCGTGGTAAAGCTGCGAGAGGCACGCCGCCATTTTGCCGCTTGACGCGCCCGGCCCCGCCACAACAATAAGCGGCCGTTCGGTTTCAATAAAATCGTTTTGCCCGAAACCGTTTTCGCCAGTGATAAGCGGGATGTTGGTCGGATAGTCCGCAATAGGGTAATGCAGGTACACCGTCACGCCGAGCAGCTCGAGCTTGCGCTTGAACCGCACCGCCGCGTCCTGGCCCGCGAACTGCGAAATGACCACGCTGTTGACCAAAAAACCCTCCGAGCGGAAAGCGTCCGTCTGCCGCAGAATTTCTTCGTCATAGGTGATGCCGTAGTCGCCCGTGACTTTATTTTTTTCGATGTCCGACGCTTTTACGACAAGCACTATTTCGGCTATGCCCGACAGTTTGCTGAGCATCTGCACTTTTGAATTTGGCGCGAAGCCCGGCAGCACGCGCGAGGCGTGAAAATCGTCGAACAGCTTGCCGCCGAACTCAAGGTACAGCTTGTTGCCGAACTGTCCGATGCGCTGCGCGATCTTTTCCGACTGCAGCGCGATATATTTTTCGTGGCTGAAACCTATGCGATACATATTTTTGCCTTTGACTTCGCGCTTTCCTGCGCTTTCATTACCATGCGCACGCTGTTGATATTGCTACCGCAGCCGGTAGGCGGCTCGGTCCCGTTTTGCAACGCGCAAAACATGTCGTCGATGCAGCTTTCGTGGCCTTCGCCGCGTTCGTAGGGCTTGAACGGAACTGGGCGGACCTCGCCGCTTTCCGTTTGATATTCGAGGCGCGGGCCGACCCACGCCGCGCTCCCTTTTTCGCACAGTATATGCCACTCCGCGTTCCACGACGTGTTTAACCCAAGCGCGCACCAGGAGCCGTGATATCCGAACACGATGCCGCTTGTCATCTCGAACACCGCGCTTGCGCAAGCCGCGCCCCTGTACCACGACCACATTGGGTTGTACTCGTGGCAGTAGACGCTTTTTGCGTCCGCGCCCGTGATGTAGCGCGCCTCGTCGAACGTATGGATCGCCATGTCCGCTATCAGCGGGCTGCCCATTTCGTCGCGGAAGCCGCCGAACCTCGGGCCGGTAAAAAAGTCCGCTTTTATGTGCCCGACGCGCCCGAGCTCGCCGCTTGCCAAAAAGTCGCGCAGCGAAGTGATTTGCGCGTTGTAGCGGTAATTTTGCATGACAAAATATTTTTTGCCCGTTTTTGCCGCGCAGGCGACCATCGCCTCCGCGTCTTCCAAATTGTCGGACATCGGTTTTTCGCCGAACACATGACGCCCGGCGCGCAGCGCTTCCGTGACTATCTGCCTGTGCCGGTCCGGCGGCGTGTTGTCGATTACAATGTCCGCGTCCGGCTCGCCCGCGAGCGCTTCGGTAAGGGATGCGTACGTATTGCAACCCAATCCGTATTTTTCGTTTTGACTTACTGCCCGTTGCGGCAAAATGTCTGCAAGCCCGGCGATTTTCGCGTCGCCGCGCTTTAGCAGTACGTTTATCCATGCGTTTGAAATGCCGCCGCAGCCGGCGATTATTATTTTATGCATTTTTTTCCGTCGCGCCGCGTGCAAGAATTTCTTGCAAAAAACGCCCGCGCCTTTCTTTTTCGATTTAGTATTCGATTATTAACTAGATTTTGCTCGCAAAAAATCCCGGCAGTAAGAATTTTTCTTTAGAAAAATTTTAGGGGATTTTTCGAAGTGCAAAATCGGCATTTTGCAGTTAATCATCGAATACTTTATTTTTTTGCGTTTTCACCCAAGATTGTTTTTACCATCGCGGCCGCCGCCTGCA
>WRDG01000101.1 GCA_009783525.1 Defluviitaleaceae bacterium
CGAAAAAGTTGCCGGGGCATATTGCGTTGACCTTTATGTTATACGGCACTAATTCCAGCGCAAAGCTTTGTGTAAGCCCGATACCGCCGAACTTGCTGCCCGCGTAGGAAAAATTTTTATTGCTGCCTTCAAGGCCCGACTTGCTGTTAATTTGAATAATATCAAAAAACTTGTTCGGCTGTTTTTCATGCCGGCGTTTCATCACCGCGCTTATATGCTTTACGCATAAAAAGTAGGCGTTATAGTTAACCTTCGTGACGAACTCAAAGGTTTTTAAATCGGTTTCCTCTAAGGAGCCCGCCCGCAAAACGCCCGCGTTGCTGATAAAAACGTCGACGCCTCCGAATGCGAGCACGGTCGCGTTAAAAAAATTTTTCATGTCTTCTTCATTGCTTACGTCTGCTTTAACTGCCGCGCAGCCCTGCCTGTACTTAGCTTTTATTTCGTCTGCGGCAATTTGTGCGGTTTCAATGTTCAAATCCGCGAGAACAATATTCGCTCCTTGTTCCGCGAGTTTTTCTGCGATGCCTTTGCCGAAGCCCTGCGCTCCGCCGGTTATCGCAATAATTTTTTCTTTTAAGCCTCCGGCCGGCGCGCCGCCGAGGCTCACTCCCTTCCGGTAGCTTTCTTCGCTCCAGTTGTTAATAAAATCGACCGCGAATTTGCTCATAGGCGAATGGCCGCCGAAAGATTCCGCATAAACGGAAACGCCGATGCTGTCTACAAACATGTCGCGTATGATACCCGCTTCTTTGTTATCTTTGCCGCAGGCAAAAAAACCGAGACCTTTTATGGCGGCAACTTTTGGCGCGCGGTTTTTTCTTTTTTTATATTCATCCACACATGTTTTTAAATCGCCGTCGTTTTCGACAAACAGCGGCTCGTCGGAGCAATATACTATATGGTCCGGCGTGAACGGGGCGCGGACGGGGGCAAATGCTTCCGCAGATTTAGTTACGCGCATAACTTCCGCATTTGAACAAAAATGCAGGATCGACGTGCCGCTGTTTTTTACAAGCATACGCAGCGCCGGCGCAAGAGACGCGGCGCGTTCCGCGTCGAAACTGCACGGCGACCAGTCCGGTTCGCGAACGATCTCATTTTTTATTTTTTCCATTACCGACGAAATTAATCCGTCCATTTCGATTTTGGTTTCCGCGGCAAAAAAAACGCCGTGGTTGCCGATGAAAAGCAATTTTAAATCGCGGCCGTTTTTTATTTTATAGTCGGAGATCGTTTTTTTTGCGGCGAATGCCAATTCGAAGCCCGGATTGACGCACGGTAGCCATGCCGCTTCGTTACCGAACAGCTTTTGCACGGCTTCTCCGCCGTTTTTGGAACATGTGATGCCGTTTACCAACGTGGGGTGCACATGCAAAACCAGTTGCTGCGGAAAGCAGTCGTGCAGCAAAACTTCGACGCTCGGCCGCTTGTTAAGCTCCTCGCGGCAGCGCGCGTCCATCACGTCGGAGGTCAGGTCGTTTTCCATCGTAACCGCCGCATATTTTTTTTGCCATATTTCACGCAATTTGCCTCGGTCCATTTTCACGAAACCCGGCTCTTTAATTTCCGCAAGCGAAACACCGGAACCCTTGACCAATAAAAAATTTTCGTCCTTGCAAGACGAGTTGCCGCCGCCCGCAAGCACGTAAGCCGGGTTGCCGCCGTACCTGTTCGATATTTCTATAATGTCCGAAATAAGCATTGAATCATTCCTTTTTTGCGATATTTTTGTAACGCTCTACACTACTTTTTAACGGCCCGCCGCTGTAAATAAATGCGTCGTCTATTTTTTTTGTGGCCGCTTTTTCGTGGCCGATCAGCGCCCATGTAGTGTCGTACAAATCCGAAAACAATTTGTCGCGCATGGCGGCGCAAATAAATTTTTGCCTGGGCCCGTTGATATCTTCGCCGCATATCTGCAGCATCTGATGTTTGCCGCACAGTTCTCTCACGCGGATCAACTGTTCTCTTGTGTTTCGCGACGGCATGTACGAAAAGGCTTTTATGCCCAGATTAACAAGAATTTCGAAAAGCTCGTCCAAAAATGAGTCTTCGTATTCCTGCTTTTTTTTATCGGCCGTGACGGAAACCGCGACGTCGCCTAAATAAGGGTAGGTGAGGATTATCCCGTTTTCGTTTGCGAATTTTGCCGCCGCCCGTATATCCGGGCATTCTTTTTCGTTTGCGTCTGCGTAAAAATGTTCCGACGCCTCCGCTTTTAAAAAGCCGAGCAGGTCGTACAGATAAAACGGATTCGATATGTCCGAAAGTTTTTGATTAATATCGTCGCCAACGAAAAATTTTTGCTTTAAAACATTCACCAAGCTCGATCCCCGCCCGTAAAGCCCGCATAATTTTTGCGCGAAAGCAAAAAGCAAATGCCTCTCCGTAACCGAGCCGCCGTTTTTTTGCTGCGAAACAGGCAGAACGTCCCTGTCGTAATCAATCGAAACACCGTCGAATAAACCGTTAATGCGTTCCGTCATTTTTCGGTTGCGTAAAGCGCGCGCTTCGGCAACCGGACGCAAAAAAATACGCGCCGTTTCGATGCGCGTGTGAGGCAGTCCGTGAAATGTAAAATATGTGACGCCAATTTGGTCGGTATTGTTGGTGCGGCGGCTGCCGAATACGGCTTCCGTTTTGCAGCGAAGCTCGAAGCCGCTGGTTGTTGGGAAACCGATAATTTTTCCGGCTTCGTTAAATTCTTCAATGCCGGCGACCGTATCATGGTCTATGATGCCCGCGGTAGACAATCCGGCTTCGCATGCGTGCCATACGGCGCTTGTCGGCGAATAAGGAGAAAACGAATATGTGGTATGTATGTGATTGTTTACGTCGAAACCGGCAGACGGCGCGGGTTTGGGCAGTTTGCAAAGAATGGCTAGGCGATCGCTTGCGTTTTCTGCGTTAAGCATTGCCGCCGTATCATGTGGCATGGGCAAAACCTTTCTGATAAAATTTCTTAATGCAGTTGCAAAGGGAGTGGCATGATGATCTCGTATGACAATTTGTTTGAAATGCTCGACGAACTGGTAGTCGCCCTGCCGCCCGCTTTATACAAAGATTTGAACGGCGGCGTAAATTTGCTTAACCGCATTAAATTTCATCCTGCCGCGAAAGAGAACGACTTGTATATAATGGGCGAATATCTCGCGGGCGGGCCGTTCGGGCGCGTAATAAATATTTTTTTCGGTTCGTTCGTGCAGCTATACGGTAACAGTCCGGTGCAAACGCAAAAAAAACAATTGGAAAAAATATTGAAGCACGAGCTTTTGCATCACATGGAATCGCTCGCCGGCGAGAACTCGCTTGGAAAAAAGGACGAGGAAGAGCTTTGGGCATATCTGTACGACACGCCTATTTGAAAACTACCTGCCGTCCGTTTTTTTCCGCGGACTTGTAAGCCGCGTCAATAAGCTCCATCATCTTGGCCGTTTGCTCCGGCGGAGCGATCGTCGGTTCTTTATCAGCCAAAATACAGTCCGCGAAGTGCCCGAACTCAGATATCCCGTATGCGTCGGATTTAATTTTCGGCTCGATGTCCACGAACTGCCCCTGCTCGACAGAATATATTTTTAAAGGCGCCGCCGCGCCGCTGTCGTATCTCAATCCGCCCTTGTCTCCCAATATTTCATAAAAAGTTTTTTCTTTTTCTATGTTGGAAGCCCAGCTTACTTCAAACGACATGCACGAATCGTCTTTAAAATTTACAAAGCCGGCGATAAAATCTTCGACGGTGTATTTTTGGTTGAAATCCGCTTTTGCTCCGTCGAATGTATACAGCTGCCGCACATTGTCGTCCGTGCCGAACTTAGCGAATGTTCTCGCGCTTATGCTGTCAAATTCGGGATAACCTAAATAATAAAGCGTCAAATCAATAAAATGCACGCCGAGGTCGATCATCGGACCGCCGCCCGCCAATTTTTTATCGCAGAACCAGCCCGCGTAACTCAGTCCGCCTCTGCGGATCCATCCGCAGCGCGAATAGTAAACCTTGCCGAGTTTCCCGTCGTTGATGTAGCCTTTTACGAACGCTGCTTGGTTAGTGAAGCGGTTGTTGACGCCGACCATTAATTTTTTTCCGGTTGCCCGCGAGACGGCGAGCATTTCGTTCGCCTGCTTGCCGTTTAACGCCATCGGTTTTTCGCAGTGGACATGCTTGCCCGCGTTTAAAAATTGAACCGTCGCCGGGCAGTGGAGGTAGTTAGGCAGACATATGCACACGAAGTCGATGTCTTTTCGTTTGGCGATCATGCCATAATCCGTGTACACATCCGGTATGCCGAACTCCTTTGCCTTCGCCTCGGCGCGTTCCGGAATTATGTCGCAAACCGCGGCGAGCTCGACCCGGTCGCTTTGGCTTTTATATCCGTGCAGATGCTTGCCTGAAATATTACCCGCGCCTATGATCGCGCATTTTAACTTTTTCATTTAGACGATCCTCTTTTCTCTGTTTACTTCGTTTACGATCGATTCCGCTTCGGCAAGCAGCGCGGATGCGTTTGCGTTTTTGCAAAGCGCGTCCGTATACCGCGTCACATATTTTTCCGCTGCCGAACCTTCGTCAAACATGCAATGACCGCGCAGTATATCTAAAATGCCGCGGTCTTTTTTTTGCTCGTTGATTTTTTTTGTTCCGCTGTCTTCGTTTTCGAACACGAGAGCCGCGGTTATGCCCGCGCAAATGTAAACGGGTTCGATGCCGTGATTAAAGCAAAGCCGCGCAGCGCCTGCCAAACGGTCGTTCGGCGAAAGCTTTCGGAATGTATCAGCTCCGACGCGGCTTATTGTGTCGCCCAAAGCGCGGTTGTGATAGCGGATGAGCATGTCCGCCGCCGCCTGAAGAAGACTGTCCATGCCGATGCCGTACTCCGCGTGAAGCGCGAGCGACGCTTCAATCATAGCGCGTTCTGCCAATAATTTTACGTTCGGGTCGGATACCGCCTGCCAAATATATTCGTACCCGTTAATAAATCCGGCGTACGCGGTTAGAGCATGGCTCATGTTGTGTAAAAATAATTTGCGGCGCATATAAAATTCGAACGGCGCCACGGGGTGCAGTCCGTCCGCTTTCGGCAGCGAGCCTTTCACGGCTTCGGCGTCGACCGGAAGCGAATGATAGTCCTCGGCGCGGACAAACAACGGGTCGCGGTTTTTTTCTTCCGCGGTCATTGCCGGCACCATTCGGCCTATGGAAGCTTCTACCAATCCGACGGTTTTGCCGAACAACTTTCGTTCGTCTTCGGAAAGATGCTCTTCGATCAAGCCGCGCAGCAATTTACCCGCTTCGATTAAATTTTCGCAAATGATTATGTTAAGCGGATCGGTATTTGTTGCGGCCCATCTTTTTTTCAACCCGTTCGCGATAACGGGCGCGATGCGCGGCAAAATATTTACGCCGACAGCTGTAGCCATGCAGTCGGCTTTGCTGATGATGTCTGCCGCCGATTCCGCGTTTTTTCCGTCGACCGCCGAAACACCCGAAACGGTTTCGCGTACGGCTCCTTCGTTAGAAACCGTCTCTAAAATATATTGCCGCCGTTCGTTTAACGCGGAGACGACAACCGGGTCGACGTCGATGAAAACGACTTCATAACCCGAACGGGCAAAAAGCGCGCCGATAAATCCGCGCCCGATATTTCCCGCACCGTACTGAACAAACAATCCCATCGGCATCACTCCCGAACACATCATACAAATATTTGTAAGACGTATCAATATTGGTTATGATTAATAAAAATACGGGGGCAAAAATAAATAAGCATGCTGATAAAAATTATCGGTAAAAATTTTTTGCTTTCAAATTTATTGAAAGGTAAATAAATATGAAAACGGCCAACATTGTTTTTATCGGCGCGGGCAGCATGTCGTTCGGCAAGGTGACGTTCGGCGATCTTTTTACTTCGCCCGAACTCGCCGGAGCGACGCTGACGCTTGTTGACACAAACGAGGCGAATCTCGACCGAATGTACCGCATTGCGTTAAAAATGAACGAAGCTTCCGCGATGGGTTTGCAAATTAAAAAAACGACAGACCGCAGAGAAGCGTTCGTCGGAGCGGAGTATGTGATCAACAGCCTCGCGATCGACCGCTGCAATCTTTGGCGGCACGACTTTCATGTGCCGCTGAAGCACGGCATCAAACACTGCCTTGGCGAAAACGGCGGACCCGGCGCGCTGTTTTTTACGATGCGCACCATTCCGCTTGTAATCGAAATTTGCCGAGACATGGAGGAGCTGTGCCCGGACGCATGGTTTCTAAATTTTTCCAATCCCGAAAGCCGGATCATTCTTGCGATAAACAGATACACAAAAATAAAAAGCATCGGTTTTTGCCACGGCGTATACATGGGCCGGAATGCGGTTGCGGGCATTATGGGCATACCTTTCGACGAAATAAGCGTGACTGCAGCCGGGTTAAATCATTTTCAATGGCTGCTTTCAATCCGACGGATTTCAAACAACGAAGACCTCTATCCGCTTCTTCGGAAAAAAGAAGCGGCGCTTGACCCGAAGTACGACCCGTTCAGCAGAAAAATTTTTAAAGCCTTCGGTTATTGGGCGACCTGTTCCGACGACCACTTGGGCGAATATCTGCAGTACGGATACGAAGCGGGTATGCACGGCTACGATTTCGACGGCGACGATCAAAACAGAATAAAAACGACAAAATATTTTGACGAGTTGCTCGAAGGCAAGCACGACATAAACGAAATGTTCAAAAAATCTTCCGAAAAAGCGGTTGAAGTGATCGCCGCCCTGCACAACGGGACTCGGAAAGATATACCCGCGGGCATCGTTTACAACGACGGCGCGATAAAAAACCTGCCGGACGACCTCGCAGTAGAAATCCCAATCATAGTCGACGGCAGCGGCATGACAAAAACAATGATCGGCAATGTTCCGTCCGGCGCGGCGGCTTTGATGTCGTTGCAAATAGGCGCACAGCAAATGAGCGTGGAAGCCGCGGCTAAAGGAGACAAACAACTGGCTTTGCAAGCGCTGCTTGTTGACCCGGTGGTTAACAGCACAAGCGCGGCCGAAAAAATTTTGGACGAGTTGTGGGAAATAAACAAACCGTACATAAGAAATGTTTTGTAAGCGGAGGCAAACAGGTAAATAATTGAACGGAAAGGAACTTGCGTTTTCACAAGTGAAAACACTTGCGTTACAGGTAAAAAACATGAAAACTTTTTTTAAACGCGTCCTGTACGGGGGAGACTACAACCCCAATCAATGGCCGGAAGACATTTGGGCGGAGGATATGCGTCTGTTTAAGCTGGCTCATATAAACAGCGCTTCTATAAATATTTTTTCTTGGCCTAAGCTGCAGCCTTCGGAAAACGAATACGACTTCGACGAGCTCGACCAAATAATCGAAATGCTCGAAAAAGAAAATTTCGATATCGTGCTTGCGACGGCAACGGCCGCGATGCCCGCATGGATGTTTAAAAATTATCCGGAAGTGGCGCGGGTCGACTACGAAGGCCGCAGGCACAGGTTTGGCCAAAGGCACAACGCCTGCCCTAACAGCGAAATATATAAGCTGTATTCGAAAAAACTTGCGGGCAAACTCGCCGAACGCTACGGCGGCGGCTCTAACGTCGCATGCTGGCACATTAACAACGAATACGGCGGCGATTGCTACTGCGAAAACTGCGAAAAGGCGTTCCGCGTTTGGCTGCGCGAAAAATACGGTTCGACCGAAGCTCTAAACAGGGCGTGGAACATGGAATTTTGGGGGCATCTCGTTTATTCGTGGGACGAAATAGTTACGCCGAACGCTTTAACCGACGGAATCGGGTACGATAAAACCGCGTTCGCCGGCATGTCGGTCGACTACAGGCGTTTTATGTCAGACAGTTTATTAAAAAATTTTGTCGCCGA
>WRDG01000102.1 GCA_009783525.1 Defluviitaleaceae bacterium
ACGGCGCGGCTTACGCGTTTTTGACATATCTGCTGTTGGAAAACAAAATTGGACTCGGTGATTTCATAATGCTATTCGCCGCCATCGGCGGACTGTCAGGCTGGATTGACGGCGTAGTTACGGAAATGAGCAATTTGTTCCGTGAATCTCTTGAACAGTGCTACCGACGCATAATGATTGATTTCCCCGATATTTCAAATTTCGGACAAGGCGTTTCAATTCCATCAATGGAAACCGCACCAGAAATACGGTTGGAAAACGTAAGCTACACTTATTCAGGCTCAGAAACACCTGTTTTAGAAAACGTGAACATTACAATCAAGCCCGGTGAACGTATCGCAGTAGTCGGTATAAACGGCGCAGGCAAAACAACGCTGATTAAATTAATTTGCGGGCTGTACCGCCCGACTACCGGCCGTGTTCTTATGGCGGGGTTAGATATACGCGAGTACAACCGCGACGAATACTTCACGCTTATTACCGCCGTTTTTCAAGATATTTTTTTACTTGCCGAATCTATAATCGAAAATGTTTCGCAGCAGCCTCCCGATACAACCGACAAAGAAAAAGCCATGCAATGCCTTAACAAAGCCGGATTGACGGATAAAATCAACGCACTTTCAAACGGTGCGTACACCTTGCTTGTACGCGAGGTACACGAACATGCCGTCGATTTGTCGGGCGGTGAAAAGCAAAAACTTGCGTTGGCGCGGGCATTATATAAAGATGCGCCGGTTATGATATTGGACGAACCTACCTCCGCGTTGGACCCGATTGCCGAAAACGAAATGTACCGGCAGTACGCGGCTCTGACAGAAGGCAAAACGTCGGTATATATATCGCACAGGCTTGCCAGCACGCGCTTTTGCGACCGCATTCCTTTTTTAGACGGCAAAACGGTTGCGGAGGAAGGTTCGCACGACATGCTTATGAAAGCAAACGGCATATATTCGCAAATGTATTCATTACAAGCAAGCTATTATACGGAAAAAAAAGAGGGCGTCGGTGATGAGTGAAAAAAGATTCTGTAACGGAAGTGAAAAATTAACGATTAGAGAAATGATACGCTGTACAATGCGCGGTTTGAAAGTTGTACAAAAGGTAATACCAGGCGCGCTGAAGTTGAACTGTTTGAATAATGTGCTGGAAGCGTTAAATCCATTATTCGTACTGTATTTTTCGTCAATGATTATTTCTGAGCTTTCAGGAAACCGCGAAATATCGCGCATTGTGCTTTATGTCGCATTGACGGTTGGCACGGCGTTTTTGTTCCGCATAAGCTCAAGCTTGATCAGTTACCGAACATTTAAATGCGGCGCGAATAATGTGTATGAACGTATGTCTAAACTGTATGCTTTCCGGTATGCAAGTATGGATTATCCGCATGTAGAAGACAACGAAGTAAACGAGCTTATGCACGACATCAAGGCAAAGCAAACAGCTAATGGTTTCGGGTTGTTGCGCTTAAACTCGGACATTCCTATGCTTTTTGGAAAAACCGTCGGTTTGGTTGCGTCAATCGTATTGCTTGCGGGTATGTTCGCCCCGAATCCTGACGGAGCTTTTATAAATTCGCCGATTGTCATTATCTTGTTGATACTCGCGTCGGTTGTGATTCCATCTGTCATACAAGCATTTATGCAAAAACGGCTAAATAAATTATTACAAAAATCGTTAAACGATTTGGTAAAAACGCAAACGCTTAATCAATACTATCTCAACAATTTTATCAACAACAGCAACAGCGGAAAAGATGTACGGATATTCGGCTTGCAAAATTCGATTATGAACACGCTGATAAAAGCGCAGGCATGGTACAAGGGCAAATGGAAACGCGCAGGCTGCGAAACGAGCGCGGTTACTGCGGTGGTTGGTATTTTTTTTGTCGTATTGATATATGCGGTGATTGGATTGCGCGCGTTGTCCGGCATGTATAACATAGGTGAAATAGCCCGTTATGTGGGTGCGATAGGCGCATTTTCCGTTAGTGCGACAAGTTTTGTCGGTTTATTTACATCGCTGTACAGAAACGCTTCATATTTGCCAATGCTTTTCGATTACTTAAATTTACCCACACGGAAATATCATGGCACTTTAAAAACTGACATTAATCAAAAAATTGCTTACGAACTGGAATTGCATGATGTTTCGTTCAAATATCCGGGTACGGATATCTATGCGTTAAAAAACGTCAGTATAAAATTCCAACAAGGCAAACGGTTAGCGGTAGTGGGGCGCAACGGCAGCGGTAAAACGACCCTTGTTAAACTGCTGTGCAGATTGTACGACCCGACATGCGGCATCATTACGCTTAACGGCGTCGATATCCGTGAATATATACTTGACGAATACATAAAAATCCTTTCAGTTGTATTCCAAGATTTTTCACTTTTACATTTACCGATTGGACAGAATGTAGCCGTGGAAAGCGATTATGATGCGGAGACGGTTAAAGAAGCGCTTAAAAAAACAGGTTTCGATTCACGGTTAAGCGAATTGGAAAACGGGCTTGATACGGCGGTTTATAAAGGATATGACGACAGCGGCGTGATGTTTTCCGGTGGTGAAGCACAAAAAATTGCGTTGGCGCGGGCATTGTACAGGAACGCTCCGTTCGTTGTTCTTGACGAGCCAACCGCCGCTTTAGACCCGCCAGCGGAATACGAGATATATACTAAATTCGATTCAATTATAAACGGCAAAACTACTGTATATATTTCACACCGGTTGTCTTCATGCCGTTTTTGCGACGATATTGCTGTATTTAAAGACGGAGAGTTAATACAGTGCGGCAATCACGAAACGCTTTTGGCTGACGGCAACGGCGAATATTTTAAATTGTGGACAACGCAAGCCGAGCATTATACCGAAAAGTAAATGTAGTTATAGTCGAATTAATTAATCATATATAAATTTCAAGAGCCGTTTATTTTTTTAGCATCTCGGCGATGTTAAATGCATAGTCGCATTTTTTTCGGATCAACGCCACCACGTCTCTGCATATGTTTTTATAGCGGGCAAGCGTGCTTTCGGTGTACATGGACAGCATGTATTCGGGTACGCCCTTCATTCCGCTCATGCATGCGGAAAGCAGGGCCGCTTGGCAGGCTATGGTGTCCGAGTCGCGCCCGATGTTGGTGCCGCCCAAGGCAGCTTGCCAAACATCGCCGCCGGCAACCTTAAATATCGCAAGCGTGTATGCGATCACTTCCCAGGGATCCTGGCCGTTGTAAGCATAAAAGCTGTCGTAAATTGTTTGGCGGGCCGTTAGCACATCGATTATGCCTTCGACGTTTTTAACCATTTTTCGGAAATGTTCTTGTGCGCCGCGGCCGTTTAATTCATCGAAGCAATGCTGCAATGCTTTCGGCGCGGCGTTAATGGCCGCGTTGATCACGGAATCCACCGTCGCCCCGTCGCGCAGCGCTTCGGAGGTTGCCGCGCACAATATTCCTGCGGCGTGAACGTCAAAGCCGCGTTGATAATGGTAAGAAAGTTCCATTGCGTCCGAATAAGCCCTTTGCGCGTCGCAGGCGTGATACATCCCGATGATGTTGCAACCCATCAATGCAGAGCCGGTCACCACGTTCCAATGGCCGATAGCGTGAGGCGGCAGCCCTTGCGTTAACAGGTTGTATGCGTGCTGCGAATCGTAATAAAATTTTTCGGGGATTAGTTTCGCCTTGAAACTTTCGGCAAGGTCTTCCGTAAAAATCCTACCGCCGTTTTCAATTAACGTATCGGCCCATATAAGCGCCATCGCGGCGTCGTCTTCCGCTTCAAAGCGCTTGATGTCAAGCATCCTGTCCACTACGCCGTATTCATTTGCAATCCACGTATAGTCGCGGTCTTCTACCGGGCTGCCCATCGCGTTGGCAAAGGTCCCCGCCAAAAATCCTGCCAACATCCTGTCGTACAGTTTTGATTCTTCTATTTCGCCGCTGCCCGCCAGGCCGCGGATCTCGCAGGCGATTGAGGCTTCGCGTTTTATTTTGCTTTCTACGGCTAATTGTGCCAAATGTATCGCTTCCGTACGGTTTTCAAGATGCACTTTTTTTAACGAGTCGGACCATAACTCGGGTAAATCTTTGCCGCTTACCGCAGCGTATATGCCGCAGCACAGCATCGCGCAAAACCTCGTTTCGGCGGAATGCAGCCCTATCTTCATTATCCCTTCCCAATCCGAACCTTGAACAAAGGCGTATTCCAGCACGGCCGCCGCCGCATAGCATGACTGCATCCAACTCAAACCCATATTGTTTATTCTGTTTATGTATGATTTTTCGAAAAGCATATTAGTCAAACACTCGTCGTCGGCAAGGAATAAACACCTTCGGTGTTTCTGTGCAGCGGTGCGGCCGATGTACAGCGACTCAATCAACAAAGAGTATGCTTTTGGGTTCCGCTTGCATAATTTTGACATCATTGCGTTTTTTGCGTCGTCCCATGACGCGCCGGGCAGCAAAGCCGCGCTAAGCGCGGCCGCCCATGCGCCGGTCATTTCCACTATGTCGCCGCCGCTTAAAGCTCTGCACAACGAAACCGCCTCTTCGTAAGCGTCGTTTGGGTAACCCACGTTGTATATGCCGGCCGCCCAGTTCATCCAGCATCCCGAAACCATCGAGGGTGCGTACAGGCCGGCTATTCGCGGGTTCATGCCCTCGGACATCAACTCAATACATGAACGCCCCACGCCTTGGAGCAGAAACCGGTCTCTTGAAGCCAGCAAAAAATCCCGGAAAGCCTCCGGGGTCATGCCGCCGAGCTTTTGATATTCTTTTATCAGCCCGTAAACATACGGCATATTGTCCGCAAAACCCGTCGGCCCCCAGCCGGGTGTTGTAATTTTTACCGGGTTTTCGATAAGCGGCGCCATATTTGCTTCGTCGGTTAACGCGTTGTCCGGCAGCCTTTGGTCAAAAAAACCCATGAACCAACCCCAGCTTCGCCGTTCGCACCACTGTCCCATTTGATGGCCGAGCGTAACCGCGTTAATAACGTTTTCGATTTTTTTGTTTACATCGGAAGCCATTTGTTTGTCTCCTTTATTTATATACCTGCGGATAATAAAAAATAACACAATACCCCGCTCCAATTTACGGCAATCCATTTGCCGTCCGGAGTCGTTTCTGCGTTGCTCGGATAAATGGCTTCGGGATTGCCGTATCCTTCGGGGATTTTTATGTATCCGATGTTTTTTGCGCCATCGTCGCTGCCCGGCATGAACAGGCATACGCAAAGGCTACCGTCCGCCGCCTTTGTCGTAAATAAACGCATGCCTTCCGAATATGTAAAGCCTTCGTCGTCTTGGAAGCGGCCTTGCAAAAAATATTTCGGATACTGCTTCCTAAGTGCAATGTATTCGCGCATCGTCGCGTGGTACGCGGGAATTTCACTATCCGTACCGAATATGTCAAGCGGTTTGAACTGCGCCATGGTGTGATGCAGCTTCGCTTTGTCGTGGCATATTCCCGTGACAATGCGGTCGGGAAAGGTATATGAAAATTGTTCCGGCATCGATTTGCCAATCTGCCATGTGTATTCTTCCCCATGGCCCTGGTTGACGTCGTAGAACTGGTTGAACCGCTCGTGGCAGCCCTCCGAAACGGTAAAAAAATCCGGGTCTGTATCACGGTGCGCTTTTCGTATTGCTTTGAGCTCTTCGTCTATGCCAAGCAAAAAATTGTTGGAAGGCTTGGTGTGCCAATGCTCTTTGCTGTAGCAAAACGGGGCGAGGTTGCAGCTTATTTGATCGACGAACATGCCGTGCGCTCCGTATTCTTCGCAGATGCGCTTAGTGACGTCCGACATTTGGCCGCGGTATTCTTTGCAGCCCGGGCAAGTGACGGCGAACACGGATTCGGTTCCGTATGTTTCTATGTAGGGTTCGCCCTTGCTGTTCAGGCTGACTGCGCGGTGTCCTTTTTGTTTATAATACTCTTCGTTGATATCAACCAACCTCGCGTTTATGTATAAAAGGACACGGCCGCCCATCTTTTTTATTTCGTCCATGCTTTTTTTCAAATCTTCCGGCGTGCCCGCGGCTTCATGGGCCAAAAACCTTGGAAATTTCGTGTCGTGCCCGTTGTCATGCCATCCGGCAATCAATAAATTATCGATCCCTGTTTTTTCAAAAACATCGGCGTACAGCTTCGGCAAATCCTTAAATGTAAAGTTTACAGGTTGATTTTCCCGTTTGATAACAAAAACAGCCCAGCCATGGAAGCTGTCGCGCATCCAAGCGGGGCTGTTTGGCGTTTTAAAATTGCTTCCCATGCGGGAGGCGTAAAGCTTTGCGGCGGGATGCCAGCCGCCGCCCAAAACAGCCACGCTGCATTCGGGCGAGGACCATTTGCCGTTTTGCAAAAACGGATAATGCCTGATGGAAAGCGAAAGCTCGCTTTTACCCAATGACTTTGCGTGAAAGGTTTCCGTTTCGTCGCCCAAGCTGTATGAAGCCAAATATACGGAGCGGGAAGGGTTGTACAGCGTCATGTACTGCATGGCCATGATGGAGGGATATGTATAGATCACTTCGTCGTGCGCGTACTTGATATAGTCTTGGCCGAAACGGATCGAGGTGCTGGTGGACACGTCGCGGATTGTTTTGCATGGCCGTTCGATATTGTCGCCCCAGGGGGTGGACATCAGCAGATTGTCAAAAGTGCTTACGTCTTTGCAAATTACCCACGGATAACGGAAGCTGATCAACGCAGAAGGGCCTTGCACATCGATTTCTGCGGAGCCTGTTTGTTCTCCGTCGGAGTTCCGCTTCCGTATTCTTATTCCAATTTTATCGCCGCTGTTTTCATAGACAAAAAATTTACTTTCGCCGTTTTTGCTATTTTCGCTGTTTTTTCCATTTTTACAAAAATCCTTTTCGCAGCGAAATTCCGTTGAAACAATTTCCGTGCATTTGTCATCCTTTTGGAGCTGCACGCTAAACAATTCCATTTCAATCATATTAACCTCCGAATGATTTGATCCGGCTATTACTCCGTCTCTTAAATATAGCAAGAAACGTACGCGATATTTTTGTGCCGAACAAGGAAGCGAAACCGCCGCGTACTAAAGCAGTACGCAAGAAGGAAGAAACACCGAAGGTGTTTCTGTGCGTTGAGCTGACGAAGTGCGGTGCGAAAATAGCCGTACGAAATTGCGATATTTAAGTGCCGGAGTAATAAAAAACCGGTTGTTGATGCGGCCGTTAAATATAAGTATTACCGCTCCGCAGATATGTTTTTATTTATAATACATTTTGATCTAAAATTGTGAACCATGTAAATAATTTTATCGGAAGGTCAAGCAAAAAAAACCGAACGGCTAACACAATCAAGGATATATTTCGGGCAGGGAATTTTTTGTTTTTATAGACAAACATCCAAAGCCCTGTCCGAAATACCTATATGGATGAGGGGATGTTCAAAAGCAAAAAAAATTATTTAAGATTGCTCTTTGAGGCTGTGCTTCGTTCTATAAAATAAATTATAATTAAGGCAGGAATAAGCAAATTCGATTTTGAAAGTATTGGAGATGGTATAAAATGAAAATAGCCAAACCGCAAACAATACAGGCTTTTGATGGTTATATCGACGGCGGTCAGTTTCATCCGTCAGGTGCGTCTATATTGCCTGGACGTTTTAGGGCAGTGCTTACTGTAATAATGGATGTACAGCCGCCGCAGCAACAAGAAGACAATGTGCCTTCGGTTCATTGGGCATATGAACTAGACCGTATGATTGAAGAATCAACCGACCCCCCGTTGCAAATGGAAAATTTTCCCCGTATGGATTTTGGCCGTGAGCAGATATATTTTGTTAATGGGGATGAAAATGTATGAAATATGCATTGGATACTAAT
>WRDG01000103.1 GCA_009783525.1 Defluviitaleaceae bacterium
CAGCTACCGCGCAATAAACCCGACCAAACCCGACAGCGCGTTTTATTGGGAGGCGGCAAGCGGCAAATATCCCGACCAATACCAGCGCGACCGCCTCACGCTCGTACACCCGAACGTACACCCACGCGAACGCGGCTGGCCCGACCACGGATATTCTTCGCATCTGCAGCTTCCGGACGGCACGATCGTGTTCGTCGATTATACGACGGCGGGCGACCCGGCGGAAACGGGGCATCTCGTCGGCGCGAGGTTTTCGCCCGAAGACATTTGATGAGCTCTGCGCAAAAAAACGCGCTTAGTGACTTTAACGCCGTTTTAGACAAGCATGAAACGCGCATCGCGGCTTCGAAAAAAAAAGTCGAAGACATTTACGGCGGTATAACTCCGGACGAACCCTACGTCGAATACGAAACCTACGGCTTCGGTTACGAACGTCCGCATTGGGCAAAGAGCGAGGAGCTTGACTCGCTTGCTTACGCCATGCAGTACATTTCGTGGCGGCTCGAAAATTTCGCGGGCCTTGACTACATACCGTGCGTCGGCTTGCCCGGCGCCGCGGGCAGCGGCTATGTGGCCGCGCGTTTCGGCACGGAGTACAGGGACTTGGGTTCGGACGGGATTTTAATAACTAAGCACGCGATAGATAGCGTGGACAAGGTTTGCAACTTGCCGCAGCCGGACATAAGCGGCGAGGAATATTTTTTAAAGGCGTGCGGTTACGCGGAAATGTACGCCGATGCGTTTTGCGGCCGCGTGCAGATTACCTACCCGCAGCTTCAGGGCGCGTCCACAAACGCGCTGCGCGTGCTGCCGCAGGAGGAAGGGCTCGCGGCGCTGCTTCATTCGCCGGACGAAATGAAAATTTTGGCGGAAAAAGTGACGGCGGTGATGCTCGAATTTATTTTGGGGCTTCACCGCGCGGCGGGCGGCGCAAAATTTTTCCGCCCGAGGGGGCGGTTCGCCACTCCCGCGCATGTCAGCGGCCTTATGGTGGACGACTGGATTTCGGTCGTAAGGCCGGAGACTTTCAAGCGCGTGTTCCTTTCGTCGTACGAGATGATGCATAACGCGCTGGGCGGGATTTTTTTGCACACCTGCGGGCCGGTACTGCAAACAACAAATCTGCTTGCGGAGCTGCCGGGGATAGAAGGATTTGAAACCGCTTTCGTGCAAAACTCTTCCAAAACGACCGAAAACATGCTCGAAATGAAACAGGCCGCCGGCGGGCGGTACACATTTTGCTCGTTCTGCTTACCGGATGGCAAAATGGCGGCGGACGAAGAAAACGTCACGCCGGGCTTTGTCAAAAAAATGTCGGAGGGCGGGCGGTTCATGCTTCAATTAAGCCGGGCCGCTTATCAATCCGGTTTGCATAAAAAAATTATCTGCGAATGACAAACGAAAGGAAGCATTCAATGTCAATCAATAAGTACAAGGTGACGTCGGGCAAAAATTTTAAGTTGGAAAATTACGAAACCGTGCCCGGCGGCAGCCCGGTTTTCGACAAGACGAACCGCGCCGAAGTATTAATCCGCAACCGCGACGAAATACGCGCACTGCAGTCGCGTTTGTACGCGGACGGCAAGGCCGCGCTGCTCGTGCTGTTCCAGGGGATGGACGGCGGCGGAAAAGATTCCGCGATCCGCAACGTGATAGGCGTGATGCCGCAGGGCGTGATGGTGCACAGCTTCAAGCAGCCGTCTACGGAAGAGCTCGCTCACGACTACCTGTGGCGCGCGGTAAAGGTGCTGCCCGAGCGCGGCATGATAGCGATCTTCAACCGCTCGTACTACGAGGACGTGCTCGTCGTAAAAGTTCACGAGCTGTATAAAAATTTAAACATCCTCGAACGCTGCAAGGACGAAAAAACAATCGAGCGCCGCTGCAACCAAATAAAAAATTTCGAAAACTACCTTTGGGAAAACGGCATCCTCACCGTTAAAATTTTTATGCATCTGTCGCTTGACGAACAGCGCAAACGATTTTTAAAACGCATCGAGCGCGAGGACAAAAACTGGAAATTTTCCGGCACCGACATGAAGGAGCGCGGCCACTGGCCTAAGTACCAGGCCGCCTTCGAATACGCCATCGCATCGACATCCACCGAAAAAAACCCGTGGTGGATCGTGCCCGCCGACCGCAAGCCCTACACCCACGCCGTAGTCTCGCAAATAATTTTGGAAAAATTAAAGGAGATCGACCCGCACTACCCGTCCGTATCCGAACAGCAGCTCAAAGTGCTTGCGGACAGCAAGGATATTTTGCTTAAGCAGGCTGAGTAAAAGCTTCGTTGAAAAAAAAACCGCCGCAAATTTTTGCGGCGGTTTTTTATTACATTTTTTAACTGCTCCGTTAATTTTTAAGCGGGCCGCTTGCCGCGGCGAACGGTTCAAAGGCCGCCGCAGAATATATATCGAAATACGGCGAGCCGTAGCCGACCGTGTTTATGTCTTTGATCGTGCCGTCTGCGTCCATTTCAAACACGTTCCAAATGGTTCCCGCAATACCGGCGGGTACATAATAAGTCTTTATGAGGTTTTCGCCCCTGTAGATCCGCACGGTCGCGTTCGAATGGGACATGGCGTAACTGTCGATTGCATCGCCGCCCTGAACCCACCAGCGGAGTTTGTTCCAGTCGATTTGCCAATAGCCGCCTAACGGGATAAAAACAGGATTGCCGTGTTCGTCGTAGCTGTAGTAGCCGTCAAATTCGCTTTCGACCCAATAATAATATTTCAAGTTGTATTCGATGTAGCCGTACACCCATTCGCCGTCGCCGTCATGATAGCCGTCGATCCACTTTTCGAGCAGATCCCAGTCTAAATGCCAATAGCCGGTTCCGTCGCCGTTATCGATCCAGATATGCACTTCTTCGTCGTATTCCCAATAGCTTTTATCGTCGTCATACCACGGGGAAAACCTGTTCGTGTAGTCGTGCACCAAATATGTTACGCCGCCCAGCTCC
Organism: Defluviitaleaceae bacterium; assembly: GCA_009783525.1. Taxonomy (GTDB): domain Bacteria; phylum Bacillota; class Clostridia; order Lachnospirales; family WQUN01; genus WRDG01. The sequence goes on from WRDG01000103.1 coordinate 2,966, forward strand.
GCGAGGTTGTAAATTGTGATTGTCTCGGGGCCGTAGCCGTTTGTCACGTCGATATCGAGCCGCGCGTAAGGGTTGCCGCTTTCATACGGATGTTCGGTGTAGCCGTAATAAACATGCGCGCCGCTGTTCGCTTTCATGTGCGAATCAAGGTCGTAGGGATATTCGTCCCAGGTAAGCACGATGCGGTATTCGCTGTCGTCTATCGGGTTTAAAAAATAATTTGCGGTGGAGGCGCCTTCCGTGTCTATCGTTATGTTGACGACTGCGCGGATGTAGCCGTCGCAATGGACATAAAAAGTGTAATGGCCGAACGGCAATGTAACCGAATAATTTCCGTTTGCCGCGGTGTAAACCGTGTCGATCGGGTCGCCGCTTGTGTTGTTCCAATTGCTGCGAACCTCGATTTTTACGTTTGAAAGCCCAGCGTTGTTTGTCGCGTCGGAAAACGCGCCGCTAATCGTTCCGCTTTTATGGCTTTCGCCAACGGGTATGAGTGTTGCCGGCTGCATTTCTTCCATTCTGTTTACGTCGATGATCGAAATATATTCGACGAAATCTTCGTAGCCCTCAAAAATAAGTTGGACAAGGTAGTCGCCCACGGGCAGGGTCAAATAATAATATCCGTTGGCGTCGGTTTTGTACGAGCCAATAGTGTAAAGCGTCCAGCCGACCGGATCCCAACTGCTTGACGCGGCGGCAAACGACGTCATTTGAACGGGGGCGGGGACAAATATCCGCGCCGTAAACTCGGTTTCGGCCAGCGGGCCGTTTTGATCAGATATCCTGCTTCTTACCGTGCCGAGCTCCGGCTCGGAAACCTCGATTAAATTTTCTATCGCGCCGTTTACGCCTGCCGCAAGCGCGTCGATTATATGCTGCGAAGATTCCGTCAGGTTTTTATCGGCTGCGGAGGCGGCGCTTACCGCTGCATTAAGCGCGGCCCAGCTGTCTGCGGTGTAATCGTTTTCATCTAGCGCGGCGGCGGCTGCAAGAGCGGCGTCGAGTCCCGAATAGTCCGCCGGGTTTTCGTCTGCGGGCGGAGCAGCCGCATAATCCCAAAAGCCGCAGCCGTCTTTTTCGCAAACCCAAAACCACGCGCTTTTGCCCGCGTCAAATACACGCTTCAACTCGTGGCCGATCGTATACTTGATTGTGTCGTACATCCAAAAATTGCAAAGACTGCATGCGCAGGCAAAATAATCGTAGCCGTTGCCGAAACAGTTTCCCGCGGGGCCTTCGTGCCAAACAAGGTCGTGGCTCGATACGGCGCCGGGGTCGCATTTGCACACGGGCGCCGGCGCGGGGGCGTAGGTGATAAAACAATAGTCGATCTTGTCGTTGCCGTACGTGCTGACATAAACCTTATAGCCGCCCACATTAAACTCGCCGGCGGAATTGTTTTTTATCATCACATATGTTTCGGCAACGATTTTGCCTTCGGCCTTGACGGTAATCGCCAACCCGTTTTGGTTTCCGTTCAGCTTGTCTACCTTGGCGGCGGCAACTGCGCCGTAAGTGGCCGAAGCCGCGGCATAGCCGTTGGTCTTTTGCGGCGCCGCCGACGCGGGAACCGCAAGCGCAAGCATCATAATGAAAGCAAGCGCAAATGATATAAATTTTTTCATGTTTTTATCCCTCCGGACAATTTGTTTTCGCCGCATTTTTATTTTGACGTGGCCCGTTTTTTTGCCCGCCGATAACGCACGGCGCGGCAATGCGGCCCCGCATAAATGGAGGCGGAGTTCTCCGTTTCGGTTTTGTTCTGCAAACGGAAGCTTGGCTTCCGTTTATAAAAATGAACAGTAAAACGCAATGTATATTATAAACGAAAAACCCCGATATGTTAACTATGTAATAAAAAAAATTTGCAAAAAAATAATTTTGAACATATTGATGCGGCGGCAGCGAAATTGAAAGCTGCAAATAAATTGTCGGAGTATTTCCTTTGCAAAAAACAACTTCCGATTATTTCATTGCTAAGCAATGCGGCGAACGGAAATTGTTTTTGAAAATATTTTTCATAAAGCTGTTTAATTGTGCGGCAACCGTCCGCAGCAAATAAAAAAACCCGGCGGCTCGCTGCGGAGCCTGCCGGGTTTCGTACTTTATAAGGAAGAAACACCTTCGGTTTTTCTGTGTTCGGTTGAAATATTTTTAACTCTGTATGATGCCGAACGTCTTGATATTCGAACCGTTGCCCTTGATGTCGTAAACGAGCTTGTAGCCCGCAAGGTCATGGTCGTCGTCGAACGAATACACACCGGATAAATTGGAATTGTTTCCGTCGAGGTATATGACGTACAAAACAACTTCGGTTCCGACGATTTCGCCGTCTTCATCAATCAAGGTTACCGTAACGGTAAACGTCACTTCCCATACCTTGCTGTTTTTGGCCGTTTCGGTAATTGTGGCGAAGCAATCAATATTGGTTGTCACGCCCGTGATTCCAAGCTCGTCTATTTCGCCGCACTCCAGCAGATTGCCGCAGGTTAGGCAGTAAATTTCCCATTCGCCCTTTTCCGTGCGGGTCGGTTCTTTTACTGTGATGCGATTTGCGGGGACATGATCGAGCTTGGGTATTTCGTAACCGTCGCCGGCTATTCCGCATACGGAGCATACAGTGGGTGCAAACCCGTCGCCGATGCATGTGGGGGCGATGTAATCCTCTATGATTGGGCTGTCAATAAACTGGTGCCCGAAAAAGCAGGGGTCGGTATAATCGTTGAAGATGCCGTTGCTGTAAAACGAAAACGTGCCGTTTTGGATGAAAATGTAATGATTATTCACTACGCTGTCTGCGCCGATACGAAGGTCTCTTTCATTGATGAACGTGCCGTGATTGTTGACCGTGCCGTCGGGCATAACATTCATATTAGTCGCATTTGTGAATGTTCCGTAATTGTTGATCGTGCCGCCGTTTCGCACAACTACGATGCAGCGGGGATATTCGTTTTCGTAAATATAGAATATGCCGTAATTGTTGAAAACGGGAAAATCTGAAGGTTCCAATCCGTTGATTTCAAAACTCGCGCCCTGATAGCCTCCGCATACTTTGATAGTCCCGTAGTTGTCGAGCGTACCTTGCCTAATACTGAAAGTATGGATTGCGGTAACATCCAAAGTGACGCCTGCCGGAACGACACTTGAGGCAATTTCCGAATTTATATACTGCATTGTGTTATAAATAAACGTTTCACCCGGCTGCGCTTTAGCGAGGTCTTCAAAAAAAGCTTTTTGATCATTGTCGTAATCACTGAATCTGTAAACATCCCCGTCTGCGGCGACGGCCGTCGCCGGCAGCAGCGCCGCGAGCATGAATACGCTCACGATGAGCGCCATAAATTTTTTGCTTTTGCTTTTCATTGTTTTCCTCCAAATTTTTTTCCCCGATCTTTTGCCGTCGGGGTCCGGTCTTTTCAGCCGCGTTTTTTTGGATTCGCGGCTCTCCGTTTGCCCGTCATGTTACTCGGTTATCCCGGTCGCATGGGCGAGCAGCTCCAAATCGGATCCGAAGGGTTCGCATCCGGAACGGCCGGCCCCGTTTCGATAAATACCGGGCCGTTTTTTGCGTTGATGGTTTGCATATCATCACCTCCCGCCGGAAAAAAAATCATCTAACCGCCGCGCCGCACATGACGGCTGCGGACTTCTGTCTGAAAGCGAGCATTTGTTAATTTTTTTTATTTTGTTCTTTTCAACGCAAAAAAACAAGGCGGTTTGTAAAAGTTTTTTATATAAATTTCGAACAAAACAGTCTTGCCGCTGCCACATGGGCAGAATATAAACTGCGAAAGTATTTTAACAGCTCGTTCTATTTTTTAATGCTCAAATAACAATAACTATAAAAATTGCGGCAATCACGAAGCAGCCCAACGCGGCGATTATAAAATCGGACGAAGAAAATGTAAGGTAATTTATCTAAATTCAAGCGCTTAATATTTCGTTTTCATCAAGACATTGCGAATTGTAAATATTGTTATATATCATGAAATCTTCTCTCCAATTCTCCATACATCACCAATATCGCCCTTGTCGCCAATTTGTGCTTAAAAACGGGAGAGGTTGGTGACATAATGGTAAAAACCATATTGAGAGGAGATTTTTTTTTGTTTGAAAATCAATCGTATGAACGTAAGCGGGAATATAATCATAAAGTTCAAAATACAATGCTGGCGTTTTTAAATACAGAAGGCGGAACGCTTCACATAGGCATCGACAATGAAGGTACTCTATACGGGGTAGAGGGCGACATTGATTTGGAAACTCGGAGAATTACTACCGGCTTCCGTGATTCTATAATTCCCGACCCATCGGAATATTTCAAAGTAGAGCCGGAAAAGCGCGGCGATGAATATATTATCGTCATCACGGTGGAACGCGGTTCCGCAATTCTCTATTGCTATTCCGAATATGGTCTTGTTCCGAAAGGTGTTTATGTCCGCGTCGGCAGTAACACGGTAATGGCTACCCGTGAGCATATACGGCAGATGATTAAGGATAACGGCACAGGTCAATTTTTAACTGAACTGTCCGTTGAACAAGACCTTACTTTTGAATACGCTGATAAAATCTTTGCCGAAAATGAAGTTAAGTTTGGTGAGGTGCAAAAACAATCGCTTGGGCTAATCCGAAGCGATGGACGGTATTCTAATCTCGCGCTTATCCTTTCCGACCAAAACCCATATACCACAAAAGCGGCAATCTTTGAGGGTTTATCCAAAGCAAAATTCAAAGACCGAAAAGAATTTGGCGGCTCAATTTTCAAGCAGATAGATGAAGTTCATGCCTACCTTCATGTTTTCAACCGCATCCGCAGCACTTTTGAGGGCGTGTATCGGGTAGACCACCCGGATTATCCCGTCGAAGGAATCAGGGAATCCCTCATCAAC
>WRDG01000104.1 GCA_009783525.1 Defluviitaleaceae bacterium
GGACAATATATTCCTCCGGTACCGTCTTCGACGCATGTCGCGGCTTTTAACGGCGTCGTGTCTATTATGCACACGACAACGTCAATATCTTCGGTTTCGGTTGCCGAGCAACCGTCGCGCAGACACGAGAATGTAAGCACGCCTTCGGTTACGCAGGTAGGCGGTTGTGTGACCGTGCCTTCGTCCCATTCGTGTTCAAGTTCGGCTTCAAATAAATAGTCGCATCTAATGCATTCTTGAATGTCGGTGCATATTGCTACGCCCCGCGTGTGCCCAAGCGCCGGTGCAAGCTCAGTTCCGCAGTTGTTTCTGGCGCAGATTTTTGCCTCGTAGCATGTCGCGTCCGCGCCGCTTCCGTCGTGGCCGAGCGCGGAGCCCGCGTTAACAGCAATCACCGAATGGCCGCATCCGCATTTTGAAACCGTATATCCGTCTTCCAAACAAGTTGGCGCCACCGTGTAAACGTTTGCCCAAGGCGTTGAAGACGTGTAAGAAATCACTACGTTATTATAAGTTAAATCGCTGCCGGATCTTGTTGCGTTAAATCTGACCGAAACATTTAAGGTGTCGCATCCGACCGCGTATACAAACGCGCGTGTCTGATTGTTGCCTTCCGCAATTCCTGTTACCTGTTCGGTCAATGTAATCTTTTCGCCTTCAGAATCGGTGACGGTAAACGATAAGTTCAATATTCCCCTCACGTTGTTTCCGCTTCCGCTGGACGGCCCGGCCGACCAGCTTGAATCGAACGCCGCTACCGTAACGTGGCTTACCGGCGGGTCGCATATTTCGCATACTCCGCATTCGCCGTAAGGCGGGAAACAGTCTTGGCATCCGCATTCGCCGCAGTCACAGTCCGGCTGCGTTACCGATCCGCTTTTTGTTTCAAAAAAAATCTTGTTGAAATCTTTGTCTAAGATGTCATACAGGTCATAATCGTAGCTCACGGAAATTTCGCTGTAGCCTTCGGAGATAATCTCGAAGCTAAGCTCCGCGATCTCTCCGCTGTACATGATGTTTTCCGTCAAAGTGGCGTTTTCCCAATATAATGTGTACGGCCACTGATAATTGTCGATGGCCGGATGGTACTGCGCGCCGAGGTTCCCTTTATCGCTTACCCCGGTAAGCTGCAGTATTGTGTCGTCAAAGCTGACAAATAAACGCATGGTTACCACACCGGGATTGTCCGCGAGGCTTATTGTGATTTCGACGGTTTCGCCGACATTGCCCACAGCATCCGACACTATAATCGTCGGCGCGTTTTCTTCCGCCGAAACCGGCAGCGGCGCAAATGAAACTATTCCCACTGCCATTATTGCGGCGAGCAGCGACGCTGCGGCCCGTTTGATTTTACGTAACATTTTTCTACCCTCCAATTTGCAGTTTACATAAATTGCCGTTTGCCGAGATGCGTGTCCGCCCTTATCGGCGGAAGTGTGTAAATTAATCTTTTCACGTGGAACCCACCTCCTTTTTTTTGCCGCTGCAGAACCTCGTTAAATCCTTTTCGTTCTATTTTTATTCCGTCGCCGGTTCATCCGAAAGCAATAAAAATCGTCTTAGCAGGGTCTGCAGAGGCTCCCGTTTTAAAAATCACCTTCCCCGCGATAAAACGCGGTCAATTCATAATAACTTTGAATTCTTTAACGTTCGAACCGCTGCCCTTTATGTCGTAAACCAAAGTGTACGCGCCGAGGTCATGCGCGCCGTCAATGTTGGCGTTGTTCGAGTTTATATTGATCGAATACGGCACAACCTTAATCTTGCCGTCCGAATATGTTTCCGTAACCGTGAACGAAAGCACCCACGATTTGGAATTTTTTTCGGTTTCCGTTATGCCGGAAAAATTTTTTGCCGATGTTTCGGCGCTTACGAGCGCCGCGGGCTTGGGTTTGTCCTTGACGGAAACGCCGCCGCCGCTTATTTCAAAATTAACCGTGTTTAATGCCGCGTTTAAAATGTCGAAGCGATCGTTGTCGTAGCTCACAACAACGGGCGAACCGGCGGCCGAAAGTATTTCGAACCTGAGCGTGGCGACGTCGCCGCTGTAAACAAAATCGGCAAGCGACGTCCCGTTTTCCCAGTACAGGATGTACGGCGAAGCGTAGCTTGCCCCGTGCGTTTGCGCGCCGAGCGCGCCTTTGTCCTCGACCCCGACGAGACGCAGCGCCTTCGCGTCAAAGTTTACGTTAAGCCTCATTGCCGCTATCCCGGGATTATTTTTTAAGCCGACGTTTATTTCTACTATGTCGCCTATGTTACCCGAAGCAGACGAAACCATAATAGAAGGCACATTTTTTATTAACAAACCCGACGCCGCGCCGAACTGCTGAAACCCGGTTTGCTGCGGCACATAAGGCAATACTTCGTACCCGGCCCACCGCGCAATATGTCTTCTTAATATCATGGCGTCGCGCGGCGTTACGAAGCCGTCCGTATCCACGTCCGCCGCCGGCTCGAAAATTGTCACGCCCGGCCAGTTGGCGAGGCGCCGCGACAAAAGCATCGAGTCAAGCGGGCTCGGCGCTGCTCCGCTGCCGCTCACGTTGCCGTAGACAAACGGTATCACTTCAATCGATCCGTTTTCCGCCGAAAAAAATACCGGCTTCATGTCTACGTCGATTATGTCGTAGAGGCTGTATTCGTAAGACAGGCTTATGTCGTAAACGCCCGCGGGAGTATTTTGCGGCACGGTAAAACGCAGCGAGGCTATCGTCCCGTTGTTTGTTATGTTTTCATTTATAGTCGCGTTTTCCCAGTAGAATGTGTAGGGCGTGCCGTATACGCCGCTGTGATACTCCTCGCCAAGCAAGCCGCCGTCCGTGACGGAGTCGAGCGTTAAATATTCGTCGTTAAACGCAACCGTAAAACGCACCGTCGCCACTCCGGGGTTGTTTGAAATTATGACCGGCACTTCGACGGTCCTGCCCGCTGTCGCCGTAATGTTAGGCACGGTTATCTTCGGCATGACATGGTATTTTACCGTCAGCCCGTGCCAAACCGAATTTTCAAAAACGCCGTACGCGCTCCAGCTTGACGGAACCATTACGCGAGCGCCGGGCGCGACGCCGCTAAACGCCGCGGAAGGGTTTATATGAATCGAATCTACGAGAGGCGGCGCCGCGGTTCCGATGTAGACTTCATTCAGCTTGGCGCATCCGTAAAAAGCGTAATCTTCTATTACAGTCACGCTCGGCATGTTCACATACGCCAAATTTACGCAGTTCCCGAACACTTCGTTGCTTATGGTTTCCGCCTTCGGCATGTATACGTTCGTTAAACTTCCGCAGCCGCCGAACGCCATTTCTTCAATTGAAACCACCTTAGGCATGTATGCGCGGGTTAAATTTTCGCAGCCGTTAAACGCTCCCGGGCCGACCGTCGTCACGTTTGGCAAATCGACGCTTACAATGTCATTTCTGTTGGAAAAAACCATGCCGCATACGGTTGTGACGCTTGCGGGCACAACATAATCTGCGGCCGCTTTCCCTTCCGGATAAAAAATAAGCGCCGTTTCGTTTTTATCGAACAAAACGCCGCCGACGCTTGAATAATTTTGATTGCCGGGATCCACGTCGATGCTCGTCAAATTTACGCAGCCGCGGAATGCGCAATCATAATAATGTCTCGTTGCGGCTACTATTCCTATGTATGTTACGCTTGCCGGAATTTTTACTTCAACGAGGTTTAAACAAAAATTGAACATGCCGTAGCCCACGGAGGTCACGCCTTCGTTAATTACGACGGACGTGACCCGGTCGCGCACGTCGAACCAAAACAAATCCCAGTCATAATCCCAGCCCCATTGCAAAAAGTCCCACATTTCGCCCGTGCCCGTCACTTCGAGCACGCCGTTGTCCCACAGCTTCCAGCTTAAATTGGGACCGGCGGAACCCACGGGCCCGCTTGCAATAACAGTAGGATCCGCGCCCTCCGAAATATTTGCGGACAGCCCGGTCATCAAAACAACCGACAAAAAAAACGCCGTCAGCTTAGAAAACATTAATTTTCTCATTTTAACCTCCAAATGATTGTTTTACGTTTTACAGGTACTTCTATAAACCCGGTTGAGACATTTTTAATCCTTCCTTGCACAGAAACATCGAAGATGTTTCTTCCTTCGAACTAACGAAGGATTAAATATTGGAAGATAATGATGAAACATCGAAGATGTTTTTTTGCGCGGGGTTTATTGATGTTCCTATTTTGTTTGCAAATTTTAATGGAATTGTAACACAGCAGAAATGTTTCTGTCAATTGTTGAGTTGAGAAATGTATACAAATGAAGCGTTTTATGTGAACGTAAAAAAAATTTTTTCTTTTCGTGCATAAATTTATTAAAATTTTTTTAATTCATTAAAATTATGCAGCATTGTTTCGGACAGCAGTTTTGCACATGGAGGAGGCGTCGTGTTATTTAGATTTTATAAAGACAACACGAAACTCCGAACAACGACGCCCGCAATGATGTTGTACAATTGTTTCGTTTGTCACTCTGAACCCTTCGCGTGTCCTCCTGAGCCGCAGGCGTGTCATTCTGAGCCGCAGGCATGTCATTCTGAGCCGCAAGCGTGTCCTCCTGTGCCGCAGGCGTGTCATTCTGAGCCGCAGCCATGTCATTCTGTGCCGCAGCCATGTCATTCTGAGCCGCAGGCGTGTCATTCTGAACCGCAGGCGTGTCCTCCTGTGCCGCAGGCGTGTCATTCTGAGCCGCAGGCGTGTCATTCTGAGCCGCAGGCGAAGAATCTTATCACTCTCAGAATAAACTCCACTCACAACCCAAATATTTACGCCTCCACATTGCCGCAAAAAAGCCGCAATGTTTTTTACACTGCAGTATGATTAAATACATTTTATCTCCAAAAAATTTTTGATCCGCAATGCAGAAGCAGACCATGAAAAATCATAGACAGTCAAGGAGGCCACAAACGTTGAACGCAAACGACAGCGACTCAATCAGGCAAAGAAACATCCGCAGAAGACGCAACCGCGCGTATTTTAATTTGTTCGCAATAATTTTCGCGCTGTTCGGAATTTCATTCGGCATTTACGGCACCGTTCTTACGCGCCGTGTTGCAAACGAAAATCCCGAACCGGCAACGGAGCATCAAACGCCGCAAGAACACGATCCATTCGAAAATTGGTCGGTTTTCCACGATGTTGATCTCTTTTTTGACAAATATCATCCCATAGACATTGCCTGCGAAAATGCTTTTATGGAGCTTGAAACAAAAAGCCGCATCCGGCTCTGCGAAACGGTTTCACACTTCGCCGGCGAATGGAAAAACGAAATGAACAATTATCTTGTATTGTTAGACGAGCTTATAGACGTTGTCTATGCAGAATCCCACTCGGAATTGCAAAAATACTTTACCGACGAATCGGCTTGGAAGCTTGCCTTGTTTGAAACATCGCACATAGAAACCAAACAGGCCCTGATAGATTCGCAGCAGCGTTGGGAAACTTTCGTCGAGTCAAACGAATGGTTGCATGAAGGCATAAACAATTACTTTTTTTACGACGGGCTGATAATGCAAAACATTCGCGTCGGCCTGGAATACAACAGATACCGCTCGCGCGCGCTTGAGCTAAAAGATCTGTGCGAAATGATTGAAAAGGATTTACGGAGCTTTTGATTTTGAAATATTCGATGATAGTTCGTTTTTGCGCGTAAAAAATTCTGCAACAGGAGTTATTAAAATGCAAAACCGTCGGTTTACAAATATTTAACTATTTTTTATTATTGAAATGAAGAAGGTGTTTTTTATTAGTAAAATAAGTTTCAACAACATTGAAGCAGAATATCAATTAACCTTCGAAAAAGATCATCTGTTTGCAAACATAAACGGCGGGCTTTGGCTGATAGACACGGGTGCGCCCGTCAGCTTCGGCAATGTTGAATGCTTACTTTTTTGCAAAAACAATTTTCCTATCAATAAAAATTATTACGGCTTTACCGCAGAAACGGTATCGCAGTATTTGGGCGTTTACTGCACGGGTTTGTTGGGCGTGGACCTGCTGAACAGTTTCGACATAATTTTTCACGCGGAAGAAAAAACATTATTTGCTTCATCAGATGTAATTCCGTTCAATGGCAAAAACGAACCGTTGGACGATATTTTCGGTATCCCTATCATAAATGTTAACATCAAAAATATGCCATACCGGATGATTTTCGATACAGGCGCACAAATTTCGTATTTTCAAAGCGGTACGATAAACCATTTTCCTACGGCAGGCATTTTCAACGATTTTCATTTAACCATCGGCAGATACGAAACGGAAACATACAATGTACCGATGATGTTTTTCAACAAACAATACATTGTCCGCTGCGGTACGCTTCCCGAACCGATTGCAATGACAATCCGCACTGCAAAAACGACAGGAATCGTCGGATGTGAAATTTTGCGCGAATGTGTAGCGGGTTATTTTCCACGCCGTCGCTTGTTGGCTGTGCTGTGAAATAATTAATGTATATTATTAAGGAACCTTTATAAACTCCGCTTCGTTCAACTTTTAATCCTTCGTTAATGCATTCGAAAAGATTAAAAACGACTCAGTTGGGCTCATAAAGGTTCCCTTAATTTAAACATGTTTTTTAACGTGGCTTAGTTAATTCCGCATCAATTTCTTCTATTCTACTTTGGCATATTGCAATATTTTTATCAATTTCCGATATTTCTAAGTTAACTTGAGAATACTTCGCATTTATTAAATCATTATTTTTATTAAATTCTTTCAATTCATTTTTTTTATGCATTCGAAACGGCTTTAATATTTTTATTCGCGCAATTATGCAAACAAGCGACAAAATTAGAGAACTACCGTAAGGGGTGAAAAATGCACTTATAATACCTACGAGAATTGCAAACGTTAAAAATTTTGTTTTCGGTTTATTTTTATATATCGACGACATCGCTATACTATAATTCTGTTCAAGATCATTTTTTTCAGCAAGCATTTCCATACGCCCAGGCACTTTTTCGATTTTACTTTTTAATTCTATTATTTGTTCATTTAACGTCTTTTTTTTATTTATAAGCTCATTTTTTAATTCGAAATTTATTGCCCAATATTCATCAATCTTTGCTTTTTGCAATTCTGATTTTAACTTTATCAATTCATTATTTAATTGATTAATTTTCGTATTATGCTTAGCAATTTCTGATGCAAGTTGATCGTCTATTTTTTTTATTCCGCCTGTGTGGGACATAGCATAATAATCTTGTGGTGAAAGATTTGCCATCATATCATCATATACTTTTTTTAATATCTCTATACTTTTTTCTTCTTTTTTAATATCGTTGTTTATACGTTCTATTTCCTTGTTAATAATTGATACATTGCTCATTTAAAACTCCTTTGTTAATTTACTTCATTTATTTATTATATATAAACAACCATAATACATTAAAAATATTTTTTCTATTAATTTATATCGGTTACCATTATATTGTACGAATTTTGTTTGTAAATAAATAAGTCGACTTAAAATCAGAGGCTTAGCCGTTTCGGATTTTTGCGATCATAATTGGCAGCAGGCACAAAACGACTGTCTAAAAGCAAAATAAAATATGCTTTATTTTAAAATCTCACAAGCTCCCAATTGGGCTATCAGTTCGAATGAAAAGCCATTATTATAGAAGAACATGAAATAATTAAAAGCCACCATTTTAATACATTTGATACTAGATTAGTAATCTTTTTTAACATTATTTATTTTAAAACTATCCACATTCCTAAAATGCACGGTATCAATGAAATCGTAACACTGATATGGAAAGCATTAATTAGGTTTTGCAA
>WRDG01000105.1 GCA_009783525.1 Defluviitaleaceae bacterium
CGAATATTTTTCGGTGAGCGATGAAAAAAGCAGCCGGCCCGTTTCGGACAGACGTTTTAGTATTTCCGATATTTTTTCCTGCACGGTAAACCTTTCGCGGGGAACGTTTCCGTAATTGTAATGGACCTTATCGGTTTTTTGGTCCTGCCTCGCAAGCAGGGCAAAAAAAAGATCGCGGAGCGATTCCGGTGACGCGCCGCTTAAAAATATTTTAAAGCCGGAAGAATTTTTTTGATTGGCGTCTTCGAACAAAGTCAATTGCTTGGCTTCGTTTTCGGGCATAAATAAAAAAACGCCCGATTGCCTTACGGCGCGCAATCCGGGCGGTTCGATATTTTTTAAATGCGAAGCAAGCGTATTAAAATATTTATATTCGATCAATCTTTGCGTCAAAGCTTCGCGGGGGTCTTCGGTTTGGGTTTCGTCGCCGCCTTCCGGTTTGGGCAGCAGCATGCGCGATTTTATTTCAAGCAGAGTCGCGGCGATTATTATGAACGCGCTCATGCCATCCATATCGGGAGGCAGTTCTGAGAGCGCGAGTATATACTGCTCTGCCAAATATGCGATCGGAATGTCGTAGATGTTGATTTCATGTTTTTCGACCAAGCGGAGCAGCAATTCGAACGGCCCTTCGAATACTTCGAGTTTTACGTCCATATTACCGCTCGTAAAATTGCGTGCGCCAGCGGATTTAAAAACATCCCTATAAAGCCCATCGCAAGCAGCAGCAAAAGCACGATTTGAATTATTTTTTCGTATTGCGTAAGTTTCACGGCGGCGTCCGGCGGCAAAAACGTCAGAAGAATTTTTGAGCAGTCCATCGGATGAACGGGCAGGACGTTAAAAATTGCGAGGCAGACGCAGCTTTTTGCGAAAAGCGATAGTATCAAAAGCAGGTAGTCCGCGGCTCCGAACGCGCTCCAGTTTGCACGGACAGGCGAAATGACAAGCTCGATCATCACAGACGTGTCGTACGGAAAAAACGAAACGCCGAGCATGCAGACCAAAGCGGCGGCGGCGACGCCCGAGAGCAGGCAAACAACTGAAGGTGTGACATACACCATAAGCACGCCTTTTTTTCGTTCCCTGTAATATGTTGCGGTCGTAGGCACAACCTGCGTCCATCCGTAACCGAAAATAACCATCAGCACCAAACCGATGGGCTCGACATATTTAAACGGATTGCCTTTTAAAAAACCGTTCCGCTTCGGCGTGGGGTCGTTAAGCCTCGCGCTGCACAACGCCTTAACCGAACCGTGGAGTACCATCGCAAAAAAAGCGGCGGGCACGGTCAGCGCGATCATCAAAATATCCATTACTTGTCCCTCAAAACCGCGCCGGTTGTTTTTGCCAAATGCGCGAGTATTTCCGACATTTTTTTATTTATTTCGTCGTCGGTCAAAGTGCGTTCGGCGGAGCGGAATGAAAGGCTGTATGCCATCGATTTGAATCCTTCTTGAATTTGCCTGCCTTCGTATACATCAAACAAAATAACGTCCGCGAGCCATTGCCCGCCTTTTTGCCTGATCGCGTCATCAACCTGCATGGCGGTGACTTCGCGTTTCACCTGGAGCGCGATGTCTCTTTCCGCGGGCGGAAATTTGCTGAGCGGCTTATATTCCGCGCAGCCTTTTTTGCTAATTATGCGCGCCAAAATATTTTCCAAATCGAGCGCGGCTACATAAACCCTTGCGTTAATTTGATAGTTAGCCGCCGCGCGCGGATGAAGCTCGCCGAAATAACCGAGCGCCGGGTCGGCGGCCGTTCTTCCCGGATGCATGTGCGGCAGGGCGGAGCATGACTCAAAACGGTGGCCGTCTATTTCAAGCATCTCAAGAAGCTGTTCGACGTCGCCTTTCATATCGAAAAAATCCATTTGTTTTTTATCGTAAGCCGCAAAAGTGAGGGTCAGCTTTTCGCAGGGTAAATCCGTAAGGGGAAGAGCGTCGGCCAAAAATACCGGAGCTGTTTCAAACAGCCTCGCGTATTCGTTTCGGCGCGAACAGTTGACCGCAATCGAGTTGAGCATCGCATCGAGCGTTGTCGTCCGCATTAATGAAAAGTCGTCGCCGATCGGGTTTATTATTTTGATTGCGTTTCGGAGCGGGCTGTCGGGCGGCATCAGCAGCCTGTCGAAAGCTTTCGGGCTCTCGAAAGCGCAGGTTAACGCTTCGTTGTACCCGAGCGACCGCATGACGTTATGAACATGCTCCAATGCGGCCTGCTTCCGGTTTTTTCCGCCGCCCTGCTCCGCGCCCTTCATCGAAAGCGTTGCGGGAATGTTGTCGTAGCCGAAAAAACGCGCGACTTCTTCAATGATGTCTGCTTCGCATTCTATGTCGGGCCTGAATGTAGGTATGACCGCTTCGTATTCGTCAGAATTTTTTTTGCGGGTTTCGATTCCTATATTTTCCAAATAATTTTCCATATCGCCTGCGCTTATGTTTGTGCCGAGCAGCGCGTTGACACGCGAGGGGCGGTAAGCTGCGCGCTTTGCGATGCGCGGCGTCGGGTAAGCGTCTGCGGTAAACGGCGTAACTTCTCCGCAGCCGAGCAGCTCGACCAACTCCATTGCGCGGTTAACCGCAGTGACAGAAAGCTCCGGGTCGAGCCCTTTTTCGTAACGGCCGGACGCTTCCGTGCGCAAGCCCAATTTTTTTGATGTGAGGCGGATGTTTGTCGCGTCGAAGTTGGCGGACTCAAAAAGGATTGCCCGTGCGTCTTCGGTGACCATCGAATTTTCGCCGCCCATTATGCCGGCGATCGCAAGCGCCTTGTCTCTGTCCGCGATAACGGTCATTGTTTCGTCAAGCACGCGGATCGTGCCGTCCAGGGTAACGAATTTTTCGCCGCCGCGAGCCATCCGCACCTCGATGTGTTTGCCGGCTACATGGTCGATGTCGAAGGCGTGAAGCGGCTGACCGTATTCGAGCATCACATAATTTGTGATGTCCACTATGTTGTTAATGGGCCGGATGCCGCACGAAGAAAGCCTGCGGCGCATCCATTGCGGCGACGGTCCGAGCTTTATGTTTTTAACCGTACGCGCGATGTAGCGCGGGCATGTTTGCGGAGTTTTTATTGTTACCGTGATTTCGTCCTCGGCTTTTTTTTCCGCGGCGGCTTTTACGGCGATACTTGGCAGGATCAATTTTTTTCCGTATGCGGCGGCCGCTTCACGGGCAATGCCGTAAATCGAATTGCAATCGGAGCGGTTAGACGTTATGTCAAATTCGATTATTTCGTCTATCATTTGCAAGATGGGGCGCGCGTCTGCGCCGAGCGTCTGCGGCTCCAAAAAAACGTAAATGCCGTCTTCGGGTGCTTCGGGGAAATCGTGTCTCGTGAAACCGAGCTCGTCAATGCTGCAGAGCATGCCTTCGGACATTTCGCCTCGCAGCTTGCCGCGTTTAATTTTTTTGCCTCCGGCGAGCACGGCTCCGTCCGTCGCAACCGGAACAAAATCTCCGGCTTTTAAATTATCCGCCCCCGTAACTATTTGCATTACGCCGCCGCCGACATCCGCCTGCACAATAAGAAGCTTATCCGCGTTCGGATGCTTTTCGATTTTATTTATTTTCCCGACGATCACGTTCGTGATGTCTGTGCCCGTAACCGTCAGCGTTTCCGCAACGGTGCCGGTCCGAGACATGTCGTCCATAAAAGCGCGCGTTTCTTTTTCGACCGGTACGATTGTTTTTAACCAAGACATTGGGATTTTCATGGGTACACATCCTAAATTTTTTTTACGGGCGGTTGAACTGATTTAAAAATTGCATATCGTTTTCGAAAAGCAGGCGGGTGTCGGGTATGTTGAACCTCGCCGTCGTTATTCTTCCCGGCCCCATTCCGAAAGCCCAGCCGGTATATTCGGCCGGGTCGATGCCCGACATGGAGAGAACGTTCGGGTGGATCATTCCGCAGCCGAGCAGCTCAACCCAGCCGCTCTCCTTGCATACGCGGCAGCCGCGGCCGCCTCCGCCGCATGAATAGCATGCAACGTCCATTTCCGCGCTTGGCTCCGTGAACGGGAAAAAACTCGGCCTGAAACGCACGCCGACGTCTTCGCCCAATAATTTTTTTGCGAAAAAAATGAGCATGCCTTTTAAATCGCCGAAGGTGATATTTTTATCGATCAACATGCCTTCCAATTGATGGAACATCGGCGAGTGCGTGGCGTCCCAGTCGTCCGCACGGTAAACCGCGCCCGGCGCGATAATGCGGATAGGCGGCTTGCGTTTTTCCATTACGCGCACCTGCACCGGCGAAGTGTGGGTGCGCAGCACGAACTGTCCGTCTATGTAAAAAGTGTCTTGAATATCTTTAACGGGATGGTTTGCGGGAATGTTGAGCGCTTCGAAATTGTAATAGTCCTTTTCAATTTCCGGGCCTTCTTCTATCGTAAAACCCATGCCGACAAAAAGATCCTTCATTTCGCCGAGCACTTGCGTCAGCGGATGCTTCCGCCCCACGGGGCGGCGGCGTCCGGGCCGCGTTACGTCAATCTTTTCTAAGCCCAATGCGTTTTCAATTTGCTTGGCGTCGTTTTGCCTGCGTGCTTCGTCCAATTTATTTTCCGCATAATTTTTAAATTCGTTCGCTTTTTGTCCGAATGCGCGCCGTTCGTCCGGCTCCATCGCGGAAAGCGTTTTGAGCAGCGCGGTCAGTTCGCCTTTTTTACCCAATAAAAAAAGGCGCAGATTTTCCAATGCGGCCGGGTCGTCCGAAACCTCAAGCATTGCATCGAATTTTTTGCTGAGCGCCATCAAGTCGTCGTCGTGCATATTTTGCCCTCTTTCAATTTTCTTGTTAGGTATTCGATGATTAACTGGATTTTGCAGTTAATCATCGAATGCTTAACAAATTTTTTACAACATTTTGCAATACTACAGCAAAAAATTTATGAACGCAATTGCTTGACTAATTGTTCGAAGAAGCATCCGTGTGCTATATTGCAAAAAGATTGCAAAAATTTTTTCGAATTGGAGAATGCACATGGTTTACAGAAAAATTTTGGACGCTATGTCGGCGTACGTGCCGGGGCGCAGCATCGAAGAAGTAAAAAAAGCGTACGGTTTAAACGAAGTGGTCAAGCTCGCGTCAAACGAAAATCCGTACGGCTGCTCGCCTGCTGTGGCCGGCGCAGTCATGGCGACGTTAAAAGAAGCGCAGCTTTATCCGAACGGGTATTGCCCCGAGCTTCGCAAAGCGGTAGGTGATTTTTACGGTATACCGCAAAATAAATTGGTTTTCGGCGCGGGTACGGACGAGGTTATCGCAATGCTCGGCAAAATATTAATTAACCCCGGCGACGAATGTATCACGGCGGAGTATACATTTTCGCAGTATGCTGCGGCGGTCGACTCGATGGACGGCAAAACTGTTTACGTGCCCATGAAGGATCACGGCTTCGACCTCGACGCGATCCTCGACGCCGTAACGGAAAAAACAAAAATTGTTTTTATCGCAAACCCGAACAACCCGACGGGATCGTGGCACACGGCGGCGCAGCAGGACGCTTTCTTAAAAAAATTGCCAAGCAGCGTGGTGGCAGTGTTCGACGAAGCGTACCAAGAATATGTAACCGCGGACGATTATCCCGATACATTGCGCGACTTGGAAAAATATAAAAACGCCGTGCTGCTTAAAACATTTTCAAAGGTTTACGGCCTCGCTTCGCTTAGGGCGGGCTTCGGTGCGATGAGCTCCGAAATGGTCGGCCAAATTGAAAAGATTCGCTGCCCGTTTAACGTGACCAGCCAAGCGCAGGCCGCGGCCGCGGCGGCTATGGCCGACCAAAATTTTGTCGAAGAAAGCAGGCGCAGCAACGAAGCGAACAGAAAATATCTGACGGATGCGATCGAGCGGATGGGTTTCTACGTGATTCCTTCGCAGGGCAATTTCGTGATGGCGGATTTTAAACGCAGCAGCAAGGAGCTTTTCGTACTGCTTATGACCAAGGGTTACATCATAAGGCCGGGCGCGCCGTTCGGCATGGACACGTTTCTACGGATAACGGTGGGCACGAAGCCGCAAATCGACGGTTTCCTTGAAGCATTGGCAGAAGTTTTAACGAATTAATTTTCAGGAGGTTGACCATGCAGGATCTGAGGTATCAAAAAAAACCGCGCGCGCGCGAAGAAATGCTCGGGCATTTAAAAAACTTTAAAGTCGAGTTGAAACCCGCGGCCGGAATGTGGTCGCTGTCGTCGGGCGGCAGCCGTTTCCACGAGCCGTACGGAAAAAATTTGACGATACCCGAACGGGTGGAGCTTGCCGCGGAGCTTTCGCGCAGCGGCTTAAAAGGCGTGGAGGCGCACTACGGCATCGAGATAAACGACGAGTATCTGCCTCTGTACGAGCGGCTCGAAAAAGAAACGGGCGTGCGCGTGATCAGCATAGGGCCGCACACGTTCTACAACAAGGAGCACGAGTTCGGGACGCTGTCCAACCCTTGCGCGAAAACACGGGATGCCGCAACGAAATATTTTATCGGGATTTTAAGCTTCGCAAAAAAAATAAAAGCCGACGCAGTCGGATTGTGGCCCGGCATCGACGGCTATACATACGGCTACGGCCATTCGTTTTATCAAATGTGGGACTATTTCGAAAATTCGCTGTGCGAGGCGATGGACGAAGCGCCGGGCATGATGGTTCGCCTTGAGCCGAAACCCTACGAGCCAATCCCGAACAATATTTACAGAACGACCGCCGACGCGCTGCTGCTCGCAAGAGACATTGAGTCGCGCTTAAAAAATCCCGTTAACCGAAAAATTTTGGACGACGGATTTTGCCTTGTGGGGATGCAGCCGGAGATAGGGCATATACGCATGGGCTATGAGGACACGCCCTACGCCTTCGCGCGCATATGCCGCGAGGGCCGCATGTCGCACCCGCATTTCAACAGCCAGCCGCTCGGAAATTATGATCAGGATCTTAACATTGGGGTGGTTGAGTGGGATCAAACAGAAGCGGGTTTGCTCGCGTTAAAAATGGCGGGCTTTAAAGAATACATCGGCTTCGACATCAACCCCGAACGGATTCCGCCGAAAAAAGCTTTCGAAAACAACATCCGCGTGCTGGAAATAATGAACGAGCGCATCGAGCGCTTGCCTTACGAACGGCTGCTCGACTGTTATTACGACCCGCAGAACAACCGCGGCGAAATTGAAATGATTTTGGCGGAAAACATGAAATAGGCAAGCGGCAAAAAAAATTTGAAAGGCGCGGAAGGCAAAAATGTATACATTCAGCAAGAGGTCGAACCTGCTCGAGCGTTCGGCGGAGCATTTCGAACTGCAGGAAGTAAAAGAGCCAAACATGTACCGCGAGCTTTTTACATACGACGAAATACCGAAGGTGGCGTTTAACCACAGGATAGTACCAATCAACATGCCGGACGAAATTTGGATAACGGACACGACCTTCCGTGACGGACAGCAGTCGCGTGAGCCGTACTCGGCGGAGCATATCAAGCGGATATACCGTTATCTGCATGAACTGTCCGGTCCGAACGGGATTATTAGGCAGAGCGAATTTTTTTTGTACACGCAAAAGGACAGGAAAGCAGTTTACGACTGCCTCGGCATGGGCTTCGAGTTCCCGGAGATAACGAGCTGGATCCGCGCGTCCAAAAAAGATTTTGAGCTTGTGCGTTCCATCGGCCTTAAAGAGACGGGCATACTCGTAAGCTGTTCCGACCATCACATTTTTTTGCAAATGCACATGAACCGCAGGCAGGCAATCGA